>JBEGTN010000386.1:0-9272 GCA_041179405.1 Verrucomicrobiota bacterium | reverse complement strand
TCGGTCATGCCCCAGACCTCCCGCCGCACCTCTGTTTTTACCGAGTCGCTGATCCGCGAGATGTCGCGCGTCGCGGCCAGGCACGGTGCCATCAACCTCGCGCAAGGCTTCCCGGACGGCGATCCGCCGGCCGCACTCGTGCAGGCGGCGAAGGACGCGATGGACGCCGGACGCCATCAATACGCCGTGACTTGGGGCTCGCCGGAACTGCGCGAGGCGCTCGCCGCCAAGCTCACCCGCTTCACCGGCGCGCCGGTGGATGCGCAAACCGAACTGGTGATCACCTGCGGCGGCACCGAGGCGATGCTGGCGGCGGTGATGACGGTCTGCGATCCCGGTGATCGCATCGGCATGTTCTCACCCTTTTATGAGAACTATAATGCCGACGCCATCCTCAGCGGCGCCATTTCAGTCCATGTCCCCCTGCACCCGCCTGGCTACGGTTTCGATCCGGCGGAATTGCGCGCGGCCTTTTCCACCGGCGGAGGATTGAAGGCATTTATCCTCTGCAACCCCTCCAATCCCTGCGGGCGTGTTTTCACCCGCTCCGAACTGCTCCAGCTCGCGGCGCTCGCGGAGGAGTTCGACACCTTCATCATCACCGACGAGGTTTATGAACATCTGGTGTTCGATGGTCGCGAGCACGTCTACTTCAGCACGCTGCCGGGCATGGCCGCGCGCACCCTCTCTTGCTCGTCCCTGTCGAAGACGTTTTCGATCACGGGTTGGCGCCTCGGTTACTTGCACGCTGCACCGAACATAATCGCCCAGGCGCGCAAAGTGCATGATTTCCTGACCATAGGAGCCGCCGCTCCGCTGCAACACGCGGTGGTGACGGCGCTGGGCTGGGGGCCTGATTACTACGCATCGCTTGCGGCCGAGTATCAGGCGCGCCGGGATTTGTTGCTGGGCTATCTGGATGAAACCGGCCTGAGCTATTCCAGGCCGGAGGGAGCGTATTTCGTGATGCTGGACGTGACGCCGCTGGGCTTCGCCAGCGACGTGGATTGTGCGCACTGGATGACGGAGCATATCGGGGTGGCTCCGGTGCCTGGCTCGTCGTTTTTTTCGTATCCTGAAAATCGTTACGTGAGGCTGAACTTCGCCAAAAGCCAGCCGGTTCTGCGGGCCGCAGGGGAGCGTCTTCGCAGACTACGCGCCGGCCGTGGCGGAGTCTCAGACCGACCGACTCCGCCAAAGTAGCGGGAGCTTCCAGCTCCCTTCCGTAAAACACGGGAGCAAGATGCTCCCGCCACCCGCCCCCATGCCACCGAGAACCCGGCGCATCTCAGTGCCTCGCTCGATTTCTTTTTCCAACGGGGGCAGGTGATCTGAGTCTAGCGCTGATCGGTGATGAAGACCGCGTGCGCCAGAGGAAAGATCGGTCGTCCGATGCGACTCGAGCTGATATCCTCGAACTGGAGTCCGATAAGGAAATCACGCGAAACGAACTCCAGAAAATCACGTTTGATCATCATGAGACAACGGCCGGGGGTGCGCGCGGTGACGGCAGCGGTGGCGGTGCTGCTTTGCAGCAGGCTGATCTCTCCGAAAAAATCCCCGGTTTTAAGAATGGCAACCTCGCGTCCGGCCTTTTCGACGACGATCTCACCCTCGTAGACCACATGGAAGAACTGGTTGGTGTCACCGTGAACAACGAGTTTCTCGCCGGCATGAAACTCACGGAAGGTCGAGCGCTTGGCGAAGGCGGCGATGGCGGCGGAGCTCCAGTTGCTTGAGATCGGGATGCGTTTAAGGAAGGCGACTTTCTGCACCGCCGTCTCGACTGCCTCGCGCGAGAGCCTGGATATCACCAGCGCGTCGAATTCCCTTTTACTGAGGGAAAGCAATACGCTCGGAGCCGTGCAGCGCACGGTGCGGGTGCGCGGGCCTCCGCGCAGCAGGGCGACTTCACCAAAAACAGCCCCTTGCGAAAGCTCGGCCACACGCTCGAAGGGACCGCCGGGCGGTCCGCGCAACACCTCCACCGCACCTCCATAAATGATGTAGAGTTTGTCTCCCGGCTCGCCTTCGCGGATGACGATGTCGCCGGCCGGATGCGATTCAGGTTTCAGACTGGCGACCACGGCCGAAAATTCGGCGGGCGGCAGGTCGCGGAAAAGCACCTGCTCGGCGAGCAGCTTACTGATGCTGGCGGTATCGACTGACGGGATTTCGTAGTGCTTTTCCCTGCGTTTATCGCGACGGGCACGATACCATTGCACGATAAACTGAACACTCATCGAGACGCCCAGTCCGATCGCCGCCAGCACCATCGCGGACATGGTGAAAAGCAATACGAACGCAGTGACACGAAGGCTCCCGCTATCACGGAATCTGGCGATCAACTCCCAGGCGTTGGCGCCCAGCAACGTGCTTCCGGTAAGGAAGAGCAGAAGCAGCCAGGCAACGGTGTATCCGCCGCAGGCAAACAGGAAGCGCTTGTCGGCAACTTTCAGCCGGGTGAGCAACAGCACGGCGGGCGATTGTTTGCTGGTGAAAAAGAGGTTGCCCGCGGTATCCAGCGGCGGATCGCGATACAAGGCGCGCAACAATGCCATGAGCGGCGTCTGGCCCACCGGGGCGAGCTGCCAGATCAAACCGAGCAAGACGGGGAACAAAACACCGGGCAGGTAAAGCGAGGTGATGAATGCGATTGCGAAGTGCGGCGCCAGTCGTGCGAGCGCGACGTTTATCTCGTCGGAACGAAGGAGCATCACGGTGTCGTCCAGATCGACGGTGTAGTGAGGCGTGAGGGAGCGATTGGTCCAGCGCGGAGAGTAAATCACGCCGTCGGCTCCGTTGAGGGTGGAGGCGGCCAACCAGTAGCCCAGGCTCGTGGTGAGGCACACCAGGACCCAGCCCAGGATCAACTCCCATGCGTGGGTGGGCAGGACCATCGGTCTAAGCGCGATGAATACGCTGCCGAAACCGAAGGCCATCATGGAGAGAAACAGCACCGGCGTGGCATGGAGCCGTCCGCGCCACGGCGTGGCGGGCACGGGCGGCGGCAAGGGGTGGCCGTCGGTCTGGAGAAGACCGGTGTCCACCGCCTTGATTAACAATTCGTAGTATTCCGCCAGCGGCGGGCTTTGCCGGTTGGAAATCAGCTCGCAGAGAACGTCGGGCGCGCGGCGGGCGGTGTGAAAACATTGCAGCACGCCCCACTGTTCCGGCGTCATCATCAAGTGGGTGCGGCCCGGCCTGTATTTCAGGGCGATTCTATTCCCCCGCACCCGGCTGACATGCAACTCAGACGCGAGCTTGAGCACGCCTGTGGTGAGCAGCGCTTTCTGTTCGGGTGTAAGTTCGGACGGAGCGGGCATACGTGAGGAAAAGGAGAAACGCGGGGCCGCGTTTGAGACGAGGCCGAAGCGCTTATTTCAAGTCTTAGTGACGCCTGTATATGAAACGAGGCGAAAAAGTGCGCCTTGTCGGGACCTCGCCTTTTACACGACCTACCAGCTGGACATGGCGTTATTCACTTCGACGAGATGGTTGGTGCCGTCGATCCGGGTCTCGACGCGCATGTGGCGGGCATGGACGGCGCGCAGGGTGCTGCGGTGGGCGATGGTGAGGATGGCGACGCCCGGCAGTGTCAGGCGCAAGGCCACGTAAAAGGCGCGCTCGGCGGCTTCGTCCATCGCCGAGGTGGCCTCGTCCAGCATGAGCCAGTCTGGCCGTTGCAGGTAAATGCGGGCGAGCGCGACGCGTTGTTGTTCGCCTCCGGAGAGTTGTTGCGACCAGTGGGCCTCCTCATCGAGTCGCGGGGAGAGGGAGGGTATCTGCGCAAACTCGAGCGCGGCGTGAATGGTCTCGGTGGGGAATGCGTCGGGTGGCGAGGGGTAACAGAGCGCCGCGCGGAGGGAGCCGATGGGCAGGTAGGGTTTTTGCGGCATCACCATGCAGCGGAATGGATCCGGCAGATGAACCCGCCCCTCTTCGTAAGGCCAGAGGCCGGCGAGGGCGCGGAGCAGTGTGCTTTTACCGCAGCCGGAGGGCCCGGTGATCAGCACCGAATCGCCGGGGGCGAGATGAAAGTCCAGCGGGTCGAGCAAGGCCGAGCCATCAGGACGGAAGAGCGCCAGACCCTCGGCCGAGAGATCCGCACCCGCCAGACCGCTGTCGTAAAGGAGGAGCTGGCTGTCACGCAATATGCGGGAGTGCTCGATGCCACGGGTAAAACCATCGAGCCGTTGGGCGATGGCCCACCAATTGGCGATGGTCTCGAAGCTGTTGACGAAAAAGTTAAGACTGCTCTGCACCCGCCCGAAGGCGCCGGTGAGCTGGGTGAGCTGGCCGAGGCTTATGCCGCCGACAAAAAAGCGCGGGGCGGAAAGCAAGAGGGGCACGACGTCGGACAGGCGAAAGTAAACCGCCTTGAACGCGTTCAGATGGATCTGGCGGATGAGGGTGGCGTTGAAATTGCCCACGATGCGCGAGAAACTATCCCCCAAGGTGCGGCTCTCGGCCGGCTCGCCCTCGATCAGGGCGGTGCTCTCGCTGTTTTCACGCAGGCGGATCAGACCGAAGCGGAAATCGGCCTCCAGTTTTTGCTGCTCGTAGTTGAGGCCGATGATGGGGCGTCCGACCTTGCCCACCAGCCAGGTGCCAAAGAAAGAGTAGAGAATGCAAAACCAGACCAGGTGGCCGGGGATGGAGGTGAGAAATGCGGTCGCGGTTTCGTAGCCGGTCCAGAGCGTTCCGACCAGCGGAGCGAGCATGGAATACTGTTCCGGGACTTGCGGCAGGATAAGGGGGAGGGACGTCGTGGAGGTAGCGGCGCGACCATCCGAAAGCATCCAGAGGATCACGACAAAAGACCCCAGCCCTGAAAGAGCGCCAAAGAGCCCCATGAAAAGGTCGAGGGTGGTGAAGCAAAAGGAGCGTATGTCCTCGCTGATACGCTGGTCGGGATTGTCCCCCTGATGACCGTTGAGCTGACCGAGATAGTGGGCGCGATCACCGAGCCATTTTTCCAGAAACCGGGTCGTCATCCAGCGCCGCCAGCGGATTTTCAGGGATGAAAACAGGTAATCCTCCGCGAGCCAGAAGGTGATCGAGCAAAAGATAAGCCCGAGCATCGAGACTCCCAGTTGCACAAAGTTGCCGTAGTCGCCGCGCTGGATGGTATCGAAAAAAGAGCGGTTCCAATAGGATAGCTTCACCCCCACCCAAGTCTGGGCGAGCGAGAGCACCACCACCGCCGACAGGAGCAGTCTGGCGCTCCACTTTTCCTTCGAACTCCAGAACGGACGTGCCAACGCCAGAAACAAACGGGCCTTCGACGAAAATGAAACGGGGCTGGACACGACCAGAGCGGAACTAAATGAGCCGATAAGGACAATGCGCGATTCCACGAACGGTAGCGGTCGCCGCCGCCCGTGACGCCGATCAAAGACCCGCAGCGGACACCGCGAGGTTTGCAATCGCCGCAAGATGCTCTTTTTTTCTTTGAAACGGTATCCTCAGGTGGCTTCCAAATTCGACGAACTGCTCAGCGCATGCGCGCACCCCGACCTGTATCGCCGCAACGGCTTCAGGACACTGGGACTCGCCGTGCCCGCCGAGCCCCGGGGCATCGCCAGACGTTTTGACGCCTTGGGCATCGAGCTCGAACTCGCCTCCGCGTCGGAAATGTGGGCCTTCGCTCCGCAACCGGCGCCTGATCGCGAAAGCCTGCGCGCGGCGGCACGTGCGCTTCAGGAACCGATGCGGCGTCTCCTGGATGAACTCTTTTGGTTCTGGCCGCTGAGCTACCCGGTGGCGGGACCAGACGTGGCGCTGTCCCATCTCGCACGGGGCGACACCGCCGCCGCCACCCTGGAATGGAGCGAGGCCGCCGGACGCGGCGTAACCGCAGCCTGGCATAATCTGGCGGTCTATCAGCATTTGCTGGCGCTTGAGTGGGAGCTGGCCGCCGGACACGATTCCACGACCCTGAATCAATTGTGGCGCGAAGCGGCGGACTACTGGCAAAAAGTGCAGGCCGACGACCGTTTCTGGCAAATCCTCAGGGAGCGCATCAAAGCCCTTGATGACGCGCAACTGCCCGCTTCGGCGGTAGATCATCTTAAACAACGCCTGCCGGAGATTCTGGCCCGTATCCAAACGGAAAACGCGGTTCATTACGTGGCCAGGAACGACGCCCAGACCGCCCGTTTGCATGTTCAGCTCGCCCAGTCTCACCTTTCCCCCGCTCGTCTTGCCGCCGTAGTCGAAGCCACTGCGCAACCGGCTGTGGCCAGGCTGGAAAACCAGGTGGCCCAGGCGCGACGCCACGCCGCCGCACACCCCGCCGACGCGCTCGCCCCTCTGCGGGCTTTATTGCAGGCCGTCGCGCCGGATCTGGCCTTGCTCGAGATACTGGCTTCCTCCCCCGAAACCGCCCACCTCCATGGAGACCAGGTCCGTCTCGTGGCCGACACCGTGCTCGACGGCCTCGTCGCCTGCCAGCGCGTCACCGGCGACGATCTCGGGTGCCTGCCCTTGATCTTCCATCTGCTCGATATCGCATCGGCGCCGGAACTGACCCAACGCACCGAGCAAGCCTTCGGCGTCATGCTGGAGAACGCACTCGTAGCCGCACGATCGTCGGCCGGAGAACCGACACCGCCCGATCACGTGCTGACCCTCGACTTGATCACTCGCTCCGTCTCGACGGGCTTGCACTCACTGGGGCTCACCAGTGCCGCCGCCGTCGCAACCCAGGCCCGTCTCGCCGGCTGGCTTGAAAAACTCGCCGAGGAGGCGCTGGCGCAGTCTCCCGCGAACCTAGGCTGGGCCTTGCAAACCTTGGGCCACGCCCTGGACCGCCCCCTTGATACCGCGAACCGCGAAGCCCTTATCCGAATCCAGAACGAGTGGCTGCTCCCTTCCCGTGCGCCTTCGCTGCAACCCTTTGTTTTGATCGCCGGCGAAAACAACCTCCGCATCGATGCCAGCGGAGTTGCCCTGCATAACAAACTGTTGCGCACCGCGGATTTTACCGGAGTGCGCCATCGTCTGGCTGGTTTTTCCGGCGATATCCCGCTGCACATCGGTTGGTGCTCGGCCGACGAGGGGCTCGCCTTGGATGAGGCTTGGTTCGCCGGCTTGAAGGGCATGGTGAACCCCGCGAGTGCCGCGCGGAATATCCTCGCCGCGTTGCACGCCTTCCTCGTGCCCTCACTCGTGGCGCGCAGCATCGCGGCGGTGCGCAGCGGCGGAGTGATCGCCTTGGGCGAGACCCAGCTCAGCGCCGAGGGTCTGGCGCTGTCCGAAGGCGGGGTGCCGGTGCCTTACGCGCGGCTGCGGCTTGCCTACGCGCCGGAGCGTGTGAGCATATCCTCCGCAGACACGCCCTCGCTCACGGTCGATCTCGATCCACTGTTGAACTGGAATGTCGTTCTGCTTCCTCATTTCATCGCCGCCTTTACCCCGCGCCTTCCCTGATGTCCTCCTCGCTATTGCAGCAGCTCCTGGCCCGTGATCCGCGCAAGCTGGCGCGCTTCCCCGAGCCGCCGCTCGACCGGGCCCTCGCCGACTGGCATCGCTTCGTCAACACCCCGCCCGCGCCGGCACCCGCCGCCGCCGCGCCCGCCCCCGAACTGGGGCCGGCCTACGCCGAGCTGGCGACTCACGTCTGGCGCACCCGCCACCGCCTGGCCGACGCCCCGCCCGATGTGCTCCGCCGGGCGCTCCGTCATCTCGACGGCGCAACCGAGACCCTCCGCCAGCTCGACGTCACCTCCAAGGATTGGCTGAACGAGCCCTACGACCCCGGCCTGCCGCTCAAGGTCATCGCCTTCCAGCCCAGCGCCGGCCTGGTGCGCGACACCATTATAGAGGTCGTCCGCCCGGCGGTTTATTGGCAAAACCGTCTCGTGCAATCCGGCGAGGTCGTCGTCGGCCGGCCCGTCGCCGATTCCTGAACACCCCATTTTACCCGCACATGCTTCGCACCACCATTGATTACGGCATCGACCTTGGCACCACCAACTCCGCCCTGGCGCTCGCCTCCGGCCCGAGCACCCAGATCATCAAGAACAACCTCGACGCTGATACCACGCCCTCGGCCGTCCACATCAACCGCACCGGGAATCTATGGGTCGGCCAGAGCGCCCGCTCCAAGCTCGCCGACGAACGCGCCGAGCACGATGTTCACATCGAGTTCAAGCGCCGGATGGGCACCGCCCACGAACACCTCTTTCGCTCCAGCGGCCGCCGCTTGCTGCCCGAGGATCTCTCCGCCGAGATTCTCAAATCCCTCCGCGCCGATGTCGCCCAGAAACGTGGCGAAGACATCACCGCCGCCGTGCTCACCGTGCCCGCCGCCTTCGGCCTGCACCAGTGCGAAGCCACCAAACGCGCCGCCGCCCTCGCCGGTTTCACCACCGCTCCGCTCCTTCAAGAACCCATCGCCGCCGCGCTGGCCTACGGCTTCCAGAAACACAACGCCAAGGCCTACTGGCTCGTCTTCGACTTTGGCGGCGGCACCTTCGACGCCGCCTTGGTGCGCTCCGATCAAGGCACCATGTCGGTGGTCAATCACGCGGGGGATAATTTTCTCGGCGGCGCTGATATCGACTGGGCCATCGTCGAGCAGTTCATCGTCCCGAAGGTCCGCGAACAGTTCAAAGCTCCCGACTTTGGCCGCGGTCACGAAGCCAGCCGCTATGACCTCTTGCGCCTCAAGACCGCCGTCGAAGCCGCCAAGATCGAGCTCTCCCGCCAGAAATCCACCTGGCTGGAGGTCGATCTGCGCAGCCTGGGCCCCGGCTCCAATGTCCTCGAACTCGAACTCACCCGCGAAAACATCGCCGCCGCCGCCAGTCCCAGCGTAGTGCGCGCCGTCGAGATCGCCCGCAGCGTCCTGACCTCGCAAGGCCTCGAACCCGCCGCCGTCGAGAAGCTCGTCTTCGTCGGCGGACCCACGCTCGCCCCCTATTTCCGCGACCTCGTGGCGGAGAAGCTGCGCATCCCCTTCGACCTCTCGGTCGATCCGCTCACCGTGGTGGCGCGCGGCGCGGCGATTTTTGCCTCGGGCCAGCGCATCATGTCTCCGGCGGATTCGAGACCGAAGCACGGCGGCACCGCGCCCGGCTTCGCCGTTTACAAGGTGGATCTCATTTACAAACCCATCGGCACCGATACCGAGCCCCTGGTGGGCGGCAAGGTCGCCGCGCCCAACTCCGCGCCCGCCTCCGGTTGCAGTATCGAGTTTATAAATACCGAAAACAAATGGCGCAGCGGCCGCCTCCCGCTCGCCGCCGACGGCTCCTTCCGTCTCA
>JBEGTN010000385.1:0-2897 GCA_041179405.1 Verrucomicrobiota bacterium | reverse complement strand
GGGCGAAATCTTAACCCCTGCCGCGTCGCAAGGCGCGCTGAAGGGCATCACCCGCGATGCTATTTTCGACATAGCATCGGAGCTGAAGATCCCCATGCGCGAGACCAACCTCACCCGCTATGACGTGTGGAATGCCGACGAGTGCTTCCTGACCGGCACCGCCGCCGAGGTTATACCGGTGGTAAAGCTCGATGGTCGCGAGATCGGCACCGGCAAACCCGGCGCCTTCACGGCTCGGGTGCTGGAGGCTTTTCGCCGTCGAGTCCTCGTGGAAGGCACGAAAATCTGAACACCGATAGATGATTGGATCCGGAGCTGCATGTGGCGACGTCCGTGTCGTTGTTTTCGTGCGTATGAAAACGTCCGATACAGACGTTGCTGCACCGGCCAATAAAACTGATTCGGAAGCGACTGAGTAATCCTCATGCACCTCGGGGGCGCATGAGGCTGCGTGCCTTTTTGGCACACTTGATGTTCGATTCTGAGCCTGCCGGACTCAAATGGAGTTGATCGGGCACGCTCGCACCACGCGTGAATGCTTTTTCCCCTGTGGCACGTCCCGTGCAAAACCGTTTGTTTCGGTTCCCAAAAGTTTTATTCGTTCAAGACTCGAAATTCCTACTCTCCTAGCTACTTTGACTCCATGGCCAGTCCACTAAAATGTAACCTCTGCGGAAAGACCGCCACCGTGCATCTCACGCAAATTGTTAGCAGCAAGATGCACAAAGTGGATCTTTGCGAGGCTTGTGCCCAAGCCAAAGGTGTGACCGACCCCGGGGGATTTTCCCTCGCGGATCTGCTTCACAAGGCTTCGATGAATCCGGATGCAGCTGGTGCGGTTGAGATAGGAGGGCACAGTGCCACCGCTTGCCCTGCCTGCGCTTTTACCCCTGCGGATTTTAAGAAACACGGTCGTTTTGGCTGCCCGCAATGTTACCGCACGTTTGCCGGAATGGTGACGCCCATGCTCGACTCGATGCATAAAGGCACCCGTCACGTGGGAAAAGTGCCCCACAAGGCGCTTGAGCGCCGTAGTTTTCATGCGCGACTGGCCGAACTCGAGTCGGGTCTCGCCGCCGCGATCAAGGCAGAGCGATACGAGGACGCCGCCCGGTTGCGCGATGAACTTCATAGCATGCGCCAGCCGGCCGCCGCGAGTCCCGTAACGGCAATCGCTCAAGCCTCTCTCTCCGGCCCCGCCGCATCGTCATCCTCCCGCTGACATTGTCATGAAAATTTCCGCATTACTGGCCACGCCCTCCGAACTCACCGACACGGCGAGTTCCAAATGTGCGGTCGTGCTCATGACCCGCATACGCCTGGCTCGCAACCTCGCCGGACACTCTTTCCCGGGCTGGGCAAAGGAGCCGCAGCGCGAGGACATCCTGACCCGTTGCCGCGAGGCAGTGGGAGCCACCGGCGCGATGAAGCGTTCGGTTAACTCTCCCGTGGCCGATCTCTCCGACCTCGACAAACAGATCCTGGTCGAGCGCCACCTCATTTCCCGCGAGTTGAGCGGCACCAAACGCGGTGCCGGCCTCGTCATCAATCGTGACCAGACTTGCTCGGTCATGATCAACGAAGAAGACCACTTGCGCATCCAGGTTCTGCGGGCCGGCTTCCAGCTGAAAAAGGCCTGGTCCCAGATCGACTCTATCGACAGCGAAATCGAAGAGCGACTCGACTACGCTTTCGACCCGGAACTCGGCTACCTCACCGCCTGCCCCACTAACCTCGGCACCGGCATGAGGGCCTCCGCCATGATGCACCTGCCCGCGCTGGTCATCTCCAGCCAGATGGAGAAAGTTGTCCGCGCCGTGAACCAGCTTGGCATGGTCGTGCGAGGGCTTTTCGGCGAGGGCTCCGACGCCTCGGGGTCGATCTTCCAGATTTCCAACCAAACCACGCTTGGCGAGTCCGAGGAGGCCATCCTGAAACGCCTCGGCAGCGTGCTCCAGTCCATCGTGGAGCATGAACTGAATGCCCGTGAAAAACTGCTCGACGCCGACGCCGGCAAACTCTTTGACAAAATCGGTCGCGCCTTCGGCATCCTGCAAAACTGCCACCAGCTCACCTCAAGCGAGGCGATGAATCTGCTCTCGCTCCTGCGCCTTGGCATTGATCTCGGCCTGTTTCCCGAGAGCAGCCGGGCGGTCACGGACCGCCTCCTGATCGAGGCCCAACCCGGCCATATCCAGGCCGTGGGCGGTCAAGATCTCGAATCAGCCAAACGCGACGCACTCAGGGCCGAGCGCATGCGCCAGGAGTTCAACTCTTTCGCCCGGCCCGATTTTAGCTTACATCATAAAAACTGACCTCTTGCTGGTCCTAGCATAATATAACCCCGCCTTCCGCCGCCCTCGAGCCCCTTACATTTTATGGAACCCATGAACAACTTCACGCCTCGCGCCCAGCAGGTCCTTGCGCTCGCCCGCAAGGAGGCCGATCGCTTTCATCACAACTACGTCGGCACCGAGCACCTGCTTCTTGGCCTCATCAAATTGGGCCAGGGCGTCGCCGTGAGCGTGCTCCAGAAGATGGGCCTGGACCTCGAAACCGTGCGTGGTGCCGTCGAGAAACAAGTCGGCACCGGTCAAGAGACGAAAAACCAGGGCTCCATCCCCTACACCCCCCGCGTCAAAAAGGTCCTCGCCCTCGCCGGCAAGGAAGCCAAGGCGCTCAACCACTCTTACGTCGGCACCGAGCACATCCTGCTCGGCCTGCTCCGTGAGGGGGAGGGCGTCGCCGCCCGTGTGCTCAAGTCCCTCGACATCGACATCGAGCGCACTCGCAACGAAATCCTCCGCGAACTCGATCCGCAGTTCTCCGGCAGCCAGCAGGGCGCCGAGGGTGGTGGCGAGGAAGCCGCTGCTGCTGGCGGCTCGCAACGTCCCGCC
>JBEGTN010000384.1:0-4424 GCA_041179405.1 Verrucomicrobiota bacterium | reverse complement strand
AGTTCGCTTATTGACACGGGCTTTCTCAATACGCCTTCCGGTAACATCGCGGGCGGTTCCGACTACGTTTTCACCTCTGGCGCGAGCGCAGGCACCGAGTTTCGGGTGTTTGTGGAATTCGTGTTCACTCAGCCGTTTTCGGTGTTTAATAACCGGGTCGATTTCACTTCGGTAAACACGGGGTTTGGTGGCCAAGGAATCACCATCGGAACCTCCACGATCCCCGAGCCTTCCAGCTATGCCGCCCTCGTCGGCTTGGCTGCCCTCGGTTTGGTTACCGTGCGCCGCCGCCGCTGCGCCTGATTTTATAATCACGGCGTCCGTCAGCCCTTGCCCCGACTGGGCGGGGGCTTTTTTGTGCTCAGGCAATTTGTCGCGCCAGCCTGTTTTCACCGCACATTTTAAGTCCGCATGTATTTGATTATAAGTATTTTAATATGTCCGATCTGGTTCTTCGACGTTTTCAGTGGGTAGGGCGCATTAAACTGGTAGGCGAAGGAGATGACACCTGAGCAATTATTTCACGATTTACTGGGATTGGGACAGCAATGGCGGGTGGTGAAGTGTGAGTATGCGGCTAAGCAGGGCGAAGTGAGTGCGGAGCGGGACGGGGTAGTGCGTTTGTGGGTGGAGGAGACACCGGCGTTGTGGTCTGGGGAAAGCGTGGCGGCACGCCAGTTGGTGCGTTGTTACGACCACGTGGAAGAGGAGTTGGTGTGGCGGCACCTCAACGTGTTTGAGCATAGCTGCGAGATTCGCTGCCGCTTGCCGCGCGGGCAGCGCACCACCGACGGCAAGGTGTATCGGGTGACGCCGCCGTGGGAAGGCCTGGCCAAGCACTTCACCAAGGGCTTTGAGGCCATGACGCTGCTGCTTCTACGCCAGATGCCGGTTTCGGCGGCGGCTCGACATGTGGGGGAAACCGACAAACGCCTGTGGCGAATGCTGCACGCCCACGTGGCCGCAGCCTGGCCCAATGCCGATTGGAGCGGAGTGGTTTGCGTGGGCTGCGACGAGATGAGCGCCCGAAAGGGCCATCGTTATGTGAGTGTTTTTTGCGACCTGATCGGCAAGCGGGTGCTCTTCGCCACGCCTGGCAAAGACAGGTCCACCTGGGAGGCTTTCGTCGAGGCGCTCAGTGCGCACAACGGCCACCGCCGCGCGATCAAGGAAGTCTCCATCGACATGAGTCCGGCCTACATCGCCGGAGTGGCGGAAAACATCGGAGGGCACGCGATCATCGTCTTCGACAAGTTTCACGTGATCATGCATGCCAACGAGGCGGTGGACGAGACCCGGCGAATAGAGCTAGCCCGGCTCAACAAGCCGGAGCGCTCGCAACTCAAGGACTCGCGCTGGGTGCTGCTGAAGAACCCCGAAAACCATACGCCCAAACAAGCCGAGCGCTATGCCGGCCTGCTCACAAGCAATCTGCTGAGCGTGAAAGCGCACCAGATGCGGCTGATCCTTCAGGCGATTTACGTGATCGCGGATGCGAAGGTGGCCCGGCGCAAAATGCGCGCCTGGTGCCGCTGGGTGCGCTGGATCGCGAGCAAACATCAAGCGCCGTTCTTGGCCGCGATGGTCAAAACCAGCCGTATGATCGAACGCCATCTGGACGGCGTCATGGCGCATTGGATACATCGCACCACCAATGCCTTCATGGAGGGCCTCAACAGCGTCTTCTCCGCCGTCAAACGCAAGGCTCGCGGCTTCCGCTCAACCGAAAACCTCATCGCGATGCTTTACTTCACCGCCGGCCACCTCGACCTGCCTGCTACCCACTGAAAACGTCGAAGAACCAAAATAATGCGCGCAACCCTAAGATAGCAAATATGTTGGATGTAAATACGATCAAAGGCTCCTTGGTAATCGCGAAAATGGCCGGCACCGAGTCCACCGCGAAGACAATGTCCGTAAGTTCCAGAAAACAAAGACAGATGAATAGAGGGGTGGCATGAAGTATCCCCGTTTTGCGCAGAAAGAACTTATCGCCCTCCAGCTTAGCCGTGACGGGCACGATCTTCTTCAAAAGTCGGATGAGCGGGTTCTTTTCCGGTTCGAGCGGTTTCTCCGGTGCGAAAAGGATTTTTATACCAGTGAGTATCAGGAAAGCGCCGAAGAGCAGGATCACTCCGTGAAACTGCATCAACGCGGCTCCGACTGAGATGAATACGATGCGGAAAAAAAGCGCGCCCAGGATGCCGTAAAAAAGGACCCGGTGTTGATATTTCGCGGGTATCGCAAAATACGAAAAAACCACGACAAAGATGAAGATGTTGTCCACCGAAAGAGCTTTCTCGACCACAAAGCCGGTGAGGAACTCGAGGGTGGATTGGTCGGCTAACTTGGCGGCCGCGCTGGTGGCATCAGCCCCGGTTATGCCCTTGGCCGCAAGCTCGGCCAGCAGCGGCGGGTAAGCCGGTAGTTTGTAGTGCGCATACTGCCAGAAACCGACACAAAACAGCATGGCCAGGCTGATCCAAATGACGCTCCAGACGGCTGCCTCCTTCACCGAAACTTCGTGGGCCTGACGATGAAAGACACCCAGATCAAGCGCCAGCATGCCGAGCACGAAAAGAGTGAAAAGGCCGTAAAGCCACCAGTAGTCCGCGAAGGGAAAGAGTAGTATGTTGGTCGTCATGTGTGCGTTGAAGTGAGCGCTTCAAACGCAAGGCACGCCGCCAGCCACGCACAAGGGGAACTGGATTAGAAATCCGCCCCTTGTTTCCAGCGACAAAAAAGCCGGCCCTCAGCGAAGAGAGACCGGCTTGCTCCAAACTATAAACGGAGATGCGTTCGATTTAAACAGCGGCGTCGCCGCTCTCTTCGGTGCGGATGCGGACCGCCTCTTCCAGCGCGAGAACGAACACCTTGCCGTCACCGATTTTCCCGGTCTTGGCAGCCTTGACGATGGTATCGACGGTCTTGGCGACGAGGTCATCCGTAACGACGATCTCCAGTTTAACCTTGGGCAGAAAATCCACCGTGTATTCAGAACCACGATATATTTCGGTGTGCCCTTTCTGACGGCCGAAGCCCTTAACCTCGGTTACGGTCATGCCTTCGACGCCGATGCTTGCGAGGGCTTCTTTAACCTCTTCGAGTTTGAATGGTTTGATGATGGCGATAATGAGTTTCATACGGAGAATACTTTAAGATGCGGTTTGAGTTATTCCAACTTAGCCGCGCGGCGCAAGACTCGTTGCCATGCGCCGCTTGGCGAAAGGTAAGCCTTATTTGTGAGCGGGGGTGAAATCAGGATAGCACTCGTTGCCGTGCTCGCCGATATCGAGACCCTCGACTTCCTCCTCGGCACTTACGCGGATGCCACCGAAGAGACCCTTGATGAAATACCAGGCGACGAGCGAGGCAGGGAACACAATGGCTCCGACCCAGAGCACACCCTTAAGCTGAATCCAAGTCTGGTCGAAGGCGCTCATGCCGGTCGGCAGAGCCGCCACGGTCGTGGCAATGCCGTTGTCGTAAAAAAAGCCGAGGGCGAGCGTGCCGAAGATACCGTTCACCAAGTGGACGGAGAGCGCGCCCACGGGATCATCGATCTTGACCTTGTCGAAGAAGAGCACGGCCAGCACCACGAGCACGCCGGCAAGAGCGCCGATGATGCAGGAGGAGGCGGTGGTCACGAAGGCGCAGGGCGCGGTGATGGCGACCAGACCGGCGAGACAGCCGTTCAGGGTCATGGAGAAGTCGGGCTTCTTCAGGAGCAACCAGGCGGTGATAGTCGCGGTAACGGCACCGAAGGCGCCACCCATGTTGGTATTGACCAGAATGTGCGAGATCGCGGTGCCGTCCATGGCCGCCATGGTGGAGCCGGGGTTAAAGCCAAACCAGCCAAGCCAGAGAATAAGCACGCCAAGAGCGGCGGAGGTCATGCTGTGGCCGGGGATCGGATTCACACGGCCATCCTTGAACTTACCGATGCGGGGACCGAGGACCATGATACCGGCTAGGGCGGCCCAGCCACCCACGGAGTGAACGACACTCGAGCCGGCGAAGTCGCGAAAGTTATTCGAACCAAGCATTCCGCCGCCCCAAATCATGTGGCCGGTGATAGGATAGATGAACGCGATCAAAATGAGGCTGAATACAATGAAGGCCAAAAACTTGATGCGCTCGGCCACGGCACCGGAGACGATGGTCGCTGCGGTGCCGGCGAACACGAGCTGGAAAAAGAACTTCGCCCAGAGCGGAACCGGGGTCCAGTTGATCGCGCTGTAAACGCCCTCATATACCTTCGTGGAGAAGGGGTTCATTGCGGCGTAAGCCGCGCCGAGGGCTGGAGAATTGTCGCGAACGCCACCTTCGTGGAATGTGTCGACGAAGAACAATCCGGTGGTTCCGAAGAAGTCGTTGCCGTCACCGAACATCAGCCCCCAACCAATCACGTAAAACGAGATGGT
>JBEGTN010000383.1:0-2933 GCA_041179405.1 Verrucomicrobiota bacterium | reverse complement strand
AGCACCCATGCCACTGCCAACCGGCCCCACGATGCCGCGCTCCCAGAGGGCGCGGAAGAGTTGCCAGGCGCGGCGGCGGTGGGCGGTTTTTTTAACCGGGGTCTCGTGCGAGTCGGCGATGAGTTTTTGCAGCAGACGGCAGCCGTCGGCCTCGCGGCCAAGCATGAGCAAGAGCAGGCCGTGAGAGACGGCGAAGCGTGACACCAGCGGCTCGGGCGTGGCGGTGAGCAGGCGCTCCATGGTCTTGCGCTCCCAGCCGACGGCGCCTTCGGGGGCGGATTGCTTTTGGGCCTTTTTCTTTTTGCCGGGATTGGCGGCGGCCTTGGCCTCCTCGCGCAGGTTGGCGATGGTCCACTCGGGGGCCTGCACGATGACGTGGCCGACATCGTCAAAGCCCTTGCGGCCGGCGCGGCCGGAGATTTGCCGGAAATCACGCACGGTGAGGATGGCGGACTTTTTGCCATCGTATTTCCAGAGCTGGGTGAAAACGACGGTGCGGAGCGGAACGTTGATGCCGACGCCGAGGGTATCGGTGCCGCAGATGAGCTTGAGCAGGCCGCGCTGGGCGAGTTTTTCGACGAGGATGCGGTAACGAGGCAACAAGCCCGCGTGGTGAACGCCGATGCCGTGGCGGAGCCAGCGCTTCAACTCGCGACCATAAGGGCTGGTAAAGCGGGCGGACTCGAGGGCGGTGGCGAGGGCGGCCTTTTCCTCGCGGGTGCAGACGGGCAGGCTCATGAGGGACTGGGCGGTCTCGGCGGCGGCGCGCTGGGTAAAGTGGACGAGGTAGGCCGGGACCTGGTTGGCGGCGAGAAGCTGCTCCACGCGCTCGCTGAGGGGAGTTTCGGACCACTCAAAATCGAGCGGCACCGGGCGTCGTTCGCTGCGCACGACGACGACGGGGGTGCCGGTGAGGCGGGCGGTCTCTCGCTCGATGGCGGAGGTGTCGCCGAGAGTAGCCGACATGAGCAAAAACCGGGAACGCGCGAGGGTGAGGAGCGGCACCTGCCACGCGACCCCGCGCTCGGGATCGGAGTAGTAGTGAAACTCGTCCATGATGACGGTCGCGAAGGCGGCCTCGTCGCCACGGGCGAGGGCCTGGTTGGCGAGGATCTCGGCGGTGCAACAGAGGATAGCGGCGTCGGGGTTGACGGTGGCGTCGCCGGTCATCATGCCGACGCGCTCGGGACCGAAATCGCGGCAGAGGGCGAGGAACTTTTCGTTCACCAGCGCCTTGATCGGACAGGTATAAACCGAGCGACGCCCCCGGCTGAGGGCGAAGAAATGGGCGGCGGTGGCGACGAGGGATTTACCCGAGCCGGTGGGGGTGTTGAGGATGACGTTGCGCCCGGCGAGCAGCTCCAGCACAGCCTCCTCCTGCTCAGGGTAAAGTTCGAGACCACGCGCGGCGACGGCGGCGAGGAAACGGGTTAACAAGGCGTCGTCGGTCGCCTCCGCGAGGCGGAGCGGTGCAAAGGGCGGAGGCGGCGGAGGAATCACGACGGGAAGAGACACGGCACGGATTTGCCATCGGCACGGCGATAGACGGTGAAATCGCGCCGGTCGATGGTCAGGAGAAGGGCGCGGGGATGGAGTTCGGAGAGCACGACCAGCGAGGCATCACCGAGGTCGGCGCGGCCGGGATAATCCCGAATCAACTCGGCGACGCGAGGGAGGTAGGCGGGGAAGACGGAGAGGAGGCGAATGCGGCCGACGTGGATGGTCGTGCAGAGGTTTAACAACGAACGCGGGGCCGGTTTAAGCAGATGGGCGGCCTCGGCGAGGACGGTCTCGGTGGTGTAGAGCGGAGCGCCGAGCGACTGAAACGCATCGCGACTCCATGCATGATAGCGATCACCCGACAGAAAAGCCGCCACCAGCGGGCCGGCATCCACGAGGTAGCGCGGAGTTTCCGCGTTCAAGCCCATTCGCGGGTGGAGAGATCGGTCGGGACGCCGGGCGGATGAGCCGCCGGAGGGAGGGTTTTGAAGAAACTCTCCCAGTCCACCTTGTCGGACGTCTCCACCCGCTCCAACACGTAGGCGTTGAGGCTCTTCTTGGCCCGGCGAGCCTGCGCCTGAAGGGCACGCTTGCGAGCGGCGCTAACCTTGAGGGTGATGGTGACGGAGGGCATGGTGTTACCCTAGGTGTTACCTTGGACGTATCAAGCGCGGGTTTTCAGAAACTTCTGAACCTCGTGCCGCCACGGCATGGAGGGGGCGGTGCCCGGCTTGGTGACGGAGAGCGCGGCGACGGCCTGGCCAAGGCCGGCGGCGGCGGCCACGTCGCCGCCGTGCTCGACCAGACCGGCGGCAAAACCACCGACAAAGGCATCGCCCGCACCGGTGGTGTCGACCGCCTTCACGCGATGTCCGGCGATCAGGCTGAACCCGGTGGCCTGCGACAGGAGGCAGCCCCGTTTGCCCAAGGTCACGATGACGGTAGCCACACCCAGCGCCCGAGCGCGTGCGTGAGTGCGGGCGGGTGGCTCGGCGGCGAGCTGCGCCTCAGTATAGGCGGCGGACGCAGAGGCGGCGGGCGCGAGCTGATTCACCAAGGCAACAAACTCGGTCTCGTTAGGAATGAGAATATCAACAAACTTGAGCAGAGCGGGGTCAAAATCAGCGCGCATCGGCGCGGGGTTGAGCACCGTGATCGCTCCGGATCGGCGACCGGCGCGCAAAGTATGCACCACGGCGACGAGACTGGTTTCGAGTTGGGTGACGACGACCTTGGCCCCGGCAAACAAGGCCGGCGGCAAGTCGGCGCGACCGAGGGCGCCATTTGCGCCGAGGGCGACCACGATCTCGTTTTGGCCCTCGTCGTTGACGAGGATGGCGGCGGTGCCGGTGGCGTGGCGGGGCTTGGACACGAAGCGGGCGGCGATGCCATTCTCTTTATAGAACGCCTCGGCCACGGCGGCGAAGGCATCG
>JBEGTN010000382.1:0-6835 GCA_041179405.1 Verrucomicrobiota bacterium | reverse complement strand
CCTACCAATCCACGCTCAAACTGACCTCCGACCGCGTCATCGACGCCTGCGTCCTCCGCCTGCCCGACGGCCGCTGGCGTATGTGGTATAACGACGAGCGCGCCGGCAAGGCCATCAACCTCGCCGAGAGCACCGACCTCTACCACTGGACCGACCTCGGTCTTGTCACCCTGCCCGACCGCCGTCCCGGCGAAGGCCCGAAGGTTTTCCACTTCGGCGGCACCTACTGGATGATCGTGGACGAGTGGTGCGGCCAGGGTGTGTATCGCTCGGCCGACGCCCTCACCTGGACCCGCCAGCCCGGCGACAACCTGCTCGCCCGCGACGGCACCGGCCCCGACGACACCGGCATCGGCGCGCACGCCGACGTGGTCGTGAACGACGGCCGCGCCTGGATCTTCTACTTTACCCACCCCAGACGCCCCGCCGGTGCCGGGCCCGCGCCCGGCGCGCAAACCCGCCGCAGCACCATCCACGTCGCCGAACTCACCCTCGCCCCGAACGGCCTCCTCGTTTGCGACCGCGACGCCCCCGCCTTTATTTGCCTGACGCCGCCGCAATGAACCACCTCCGCCTCGCCATCTCCCTGCTCCTCGCCAGCTCCGTCCTCGCCGCCGCCACCGACACGCCCGGCGCCCGCGAGCTGCGCATCCACGACCCCTCTACTCCGCTCCACGCCGACGGCGCGTGGTGGATCTTCGGCACCGGCAGACTCGTCGCCGGTGCCAAGTCCAAAGACCTCCGCTCCTGGGAGCGCCTCGGGCCGACCCTCGCCTCGCCGCCGCCCTGGGCGGCCAAGGTCGCGCCCACCAACAAAGGCGCCTACTACTGGGCGCCCGAGCTCCTCCGCCTCGGCGAACGCTACCTGCTCTACTACTCCGTCTCCGAATTCGGTAAAAACACCTCGGCCATCGCGCTCGCCACGTCGCCGAACCTCGATCCCTCCGCAGCCGGCCACGCTTGGACGGATCGCGGCATCGTCATCCGCTCCGGCCCCGGCGACGATTTCAACGCCATCGACCCCTCCGTGCTCGCCGACGCCGACGGGCGTCTCTGGATGGCCTTCGGTTCCTTCTGGCGCGGCCTGTTCCTCGTCGAACTCGACCCCGCCACCGGCCTGCGCATCGCGCCCGATTCACCGCTCCACCAGCTCGCCTCCGCGAAGGAAATCGAAGCGGCCACGCTGTATCGACGCGGTGACTACCACTACCTCTTCTTCAACGAGGGCCTTTGCTGCAAGGGCAAGGACAGCACCTACCACATCCGCGTCGGACGCAGTCGCGCCATCACCGGACCCTACCTCGATGATAAAGGCCGCGACCTGCGCGAAGGCGGCGGGCGCGAGTTCCTCGGCACGCAGGGCGACTTCATCGGCCCGGGTCACGTCGGTCTTTTCCGCGACGGCGAGATAGACTGGATCAGCGTCCACTTCTACAACGGAGCCCGCAACGGCCAGCCCACGCTCGGCATCCGCCGTCTCACCTGGACCGACGACGGCTGGCCTCGCGTCGTGGATTAGTCCCACCCGTCCGCCACCGGCCCCCTACTCGCCTACCGTCTCCGGCAGCGGGATGACCATCAGGTCGAGGCTCTTCCCTCCCGTCAGCAATCCCGATTGCACAAGGATACGATGCCCGTCCGGACTGAAGTTCGGATGCGTGTGGTCAGGCTTCATCACGTGGCCGGTCGAGATCAGCCTGATTTCCCCGCTGCGGCGGTTGATGAGGAAAACTTCGCCGTCAAAATTATCGCCCAAGGCCCAGTGTCCATCGGGCGTGGCGTTGCAGTGCCAGAAGCCCTGCCCGCGCGCGGTCTGGCCGATGGGCAGCACCTCGCCGTTGCGCAGGTTGATCGACATGATGCCGGTCGGCCGTTGGCGCAGCTCGGGCGTGTGCCCCATGAGATTAAAGAACACCGTGTCGCGATCAACGAACACCTCGTGCGTCACCCAGTCGCTCGTTTGCTCCGGGAAAAGCGGGCGGTTGCCCGTGCCGTCGGCGCGCACGATCCACATGCGTTGCGGCGCGTCGCCGCCGGTCTCGTTGCAATAAAGTATCTCGCCCGGCACCCACGGACTCGCTTGCACGTGGCCCATCAGAAAAGGCGTGTCGATGACCTTGCGGTAGTCCCCCGTGGCCAGGTCCACCGCCGTGATGCCGCTCGGCACCTGCGGGATGGGCTTGCCCGATTCGCGCGGCGGACCATCCGCGTAGCGCACTCCGAAGTAGGCCGTGCGTTCGTCGGCATCGAGGGTGAATCCGCCCGCGTCCCGATGCGCCGCCGGCAAGGTCGCGACCACCCGCTCGTAGGCGGACGCAGTCTTCAGCGTTCCCGCCGCGCTGTCGGCCAGCAGCGGCGTGAGTTCGAGTTCGATCAGGAGCTGTGCGCCGACTCCGGCCTTGCCGCGCACGTAGTAGAGCCGGTTGCTCAGCCGCGCGACATTCAGACTGCCCGTCGCCACCTCCGGTCCTTCGGTGAGTTGAACAATGTCGCCCGTGATTTCGTTCACCGCGTAGGCCTGCGAGGTCTTCGCGGGGTTTCTGTCCGCCGAGCGAAAGATGATGTTCACCCCGTCCGCCGCCCATTGCGGATGCGTCTGGTAGTTCTTCATGTCGTTGCTCGGTCCGGTGGTGAGCGCGACGAGCGGGCGGCCGGTCACGCGATCCACCAGCGTGCATTTCTCGGGGGGATAACGGTGGCCGATCTCGCTATCCGCCGCGTGCAGATTCGCGCCGACACCCAGACAGATGAAAACAAACAGGGATATACGCATAGGGGTAGGTTTAACGAAGAGACTGCCCTCGAACCCGCGACCTCGCGAGTCGCGCCGTCCATGGATTTTTTCATACAGTCAACACAGGTATAATTCGCCTCGGTCGTGTCGTGTATCATAGTCGTCCCTCACCCCTTTATGCGCCCTCTATTGCTTTTGTTCTGCGCCTTGCTCCCGGCTCTTCCGCTTCACGCCAATCCCCAAGTGGAAAAACTCGGGCGCGGTCTCGTCGCTCTCCGCGAGCTGGACGGCCAGGTTTATCTCTCCTGGCGCCTGCTGGCCGACGACCCGTCTTCCATCGCCTTCAACGTCTATCGCGACACCACCCCCGCCCCCGATGCCCCCACGGAAGATTACGGCGAATACCGGTCCGGCCCCGCTATCGGCGCCAGTGTGGTGAAGCTAAACTCCGCTCCCATCGCCGACGTCACCTGGTTCGTCGATGCCGCGCCCGGCCTGCAGCACGACACCTCCTACTTCGTGCGTGGCGTGATCAAGGGCGTTGAGCAACCCGCCTCGCGCTCCGTCACGATTGCCGCCGCTTCGCCTCCCCGCGCCTACCACTCCATCCCGCTCAAGACCCCCGCCGGCTACGAACCACTCGAGGCCTCCGTCGGCGACCTCGACGGCGATGGCGAATACGAGATCGTGCTCATGCAGAGCGGTCGCCGCTTCGATAATTCCAAGTCCGGCATCACCGATCCGGCCATCCTCCAGGCCTACCGCCTCGACGGCACGCTGCTCTGGCAGATCAACCTGGGCAAAAACATCCGCGCCGGCGCCCACTACACCCAGTTCATCGTGTATGATTTCGACGGCGACGGCCGCGCCGAGATCGCCTGCAAAACCGCCGACGGCACCATCGACGGCACCGGCAAGGTCATCGGCGACGCTTCGGCGAACTACGTGAACGCCGGCGGCCACATCCTCGCCGGCCCCGAGTTTCTCACCGTCTTCGACGGCCGCACCGGCGCCGCCATCGACACCGTCCCCTACGAGCCCGCCCGCCACCCGACCAACCCGCTCAATCCCACCGCCGAGGAGCTCAAGGCCGTCTGGGGCGATGGCCGTGGCAACCGCTCCGAACGCTACCTCGCCGGCGTCGCCTACCTCGACGGCACCCACCCCAGTCTCATCATGGCTCGCGGTTACTACACCCGCACCTGTCTCGCCGCCTGGGATCTGTGCGACGGCAAACTCGTTAAACGCTGGCTCTTCGACAGCGACGCCGGCCCCGAATCCAACCGCGCCTACCGTGGCCAGGGCGACCACGCGCTCTCGGTCGCCGATGTCGATCACGACGGCCGCGACGAGATCATCTACGGCGCCATGGTCATCGACGACGATGGCAAGGGTCGCTACTCCACCGGCTGGGGTCACGGCGACGCCCTGCACGTCTCCGACCTCAACCCCGAAAACCCCGGTCTGGAAATCATGACCATCCAGGAGCGTTTTGATAAACAGGGCATCTCCGTGCGCGACGCCGCCACTGGCCGCGCCATTTTCACCGTTCCCTCCGTTAAGGCCGACGAATCCGGCGGCGACAAAGGCGAAGGCCCGGGGCGGGGTGTCGCCTTCAACATCGACCCTCGTTTCCCCGGCAGCGAGGTCTGGTCCATCGGCGCCGGCATGACCAAGATGTTCACCGCCGCCGGCAAGGTCATCTGCGACCGCCCCGCCGGCACACCCGCCAACTTCGCCGTGTGGTGGGATGGAGACCTGCTCCGCGAGCTGCTCGACCAAAACTTCATCGGCAAGTGGAACTGGAAAACGCAGACCACCGACCGCTTGCTCACCGCCCACGAGTGCGTCTCCAGCAACGGCACCAAGGCCACCCCGGTCCTCAGCGCCGACCTCTGGGGCGACTGGCGCGAGGAGGTCATCTGGCGCACTCGTGATGGCTCCGCGCTCCACATCTACACCAGCGATATTCCCACGAAATACCGCATGGTCACCCTCATGCACGATGCCCAATACCGCTGCGCCGTCGCCTGGCAAAATGTCGCCTACAACCAGCCTCCGCACCCGAGTTTCGCCCTCGATCCCGCCTTGCCCCTTCCCTACCGCCGCCCCGTCATCATCGTCCCTCATCCCGCCCTCTAGGCGCTCCCGCCGCAGTTTTCTCCGCCGCTTCCCCCATGATTCGCCACCTCTCAAAACTCGTCGCCCCGTTCGCGCTTCTCTGCCTCGGCATCAGTCCGCTCCGCGCGGCCAACCCCGTCTTCACCGACGCCTTCACCGCCGACCCCGCCGCCCTCGTTTACAAGGACACCGTCTATATCTACGCCGGCCAGGACGAGGCCGGCGACAAACGCCAGGGATACGTCATGAACCGCTGGCTCTGCTACTCCTCGACCGACATGGTCCACTGGACTCCGCACGGCTCGCCCCTCAAGGCCACCGATTTCACATGGGCCAAGGGCTCCGCTTGGGCCGGCCAGGTCATCGAGCGCGACGGCAAGTTCTATTGGTATGCCCCCGTTGATCACGCCACCATGCACGGCATGGCGATCGGCGTCGCCGTCTCCGACTCTCCTACCGGTCCGTTCAAGGATGCCCGCGGCTCCGCGCTCATCACCAACGAGATGACCCCCGACACCACCATCGGCTGGGGCGACATCGACCCCACCGTTTACATCGAGCCCAACGGCCAGGCCTGGCTCTTCTGGGGCAACACCAAGTGCTACTACGCCAAGCTCAAGGCCAACATGACCGAGCTCGCCGGCCCCATCCAAAGCGTGCCCGCCGATCAGGTGAAAAACTACACCGAGGCCCCGTGGATTCATAAACGCGGCGACCTCTACTACCTCTCCTACGCCACCGGTTTCCCGGAGAGGATGGCCTACTCCACCGCCGCCTCGCTCGCCGGTCCGTGGACCTATCGCGGCCTGCTCTCCGAGGGTGCCTTCAACAGCAACACCATCCACCAGGCCATCATCGAGTTCAAAGGCAGCTGGTATTTCATTTACCACAACGGCGGCCGCCAGGTGCCCGAGGGCGGCGGCAGCTTCCGCCGCTCCGTCTGCATCGACCACCTCTACTACAACCCCGACGGCACGATCAAACGCGTCATCCAGACCACCGAGGGCACCGACAACCCGCCGCAGCCGTAGCCCCCGTGGCGGCACCGCCGCACCCCGCCCGATTCAGCGTTTGGTTTTCGCGCGGCAAAACCTTTCACTGCGCCATGCCCCCTCGTTTCACCCTCGCCCTTGCCGTCGCCCTCGCGCCCTTCACCGCCTTGCCCGCCGCCGAAGACCACACCCTCCGCTACACCGCCCCCGCCTCGGCCTGGACCGAATCCCTCCCGGTCGGCAATGGTCGCCTCGGTGCCATGGTCTTCGGCGACACGCACCACGAGCGCCTCGCGCTCAACGACGCCACCCTTTGGTCCGGCGGTCCCGTGGAGTGGAATAATCCCGCCGCCCGCGCCGTCCTCCCTCAGGTCCGCGCCGCCCTCGCCGCCGGCCATTACGGCGAGGCCGTCGCCCTCTGCAAAAAAATGCAGGGCCCCTACAACCAGTCCTACCTCGCCCTCGGCGATCTCCGCCTGACCTTCCCCGGCGACACCATCCCCGCCGCCTACGAACGCCGGCTCGATCTCGACCGCGCCGTCACGTCCGTCACCTACCGCGAGGGCGACGCCACTTTCACCCGCGAGGTTTTCAGCAGCTTCCCCGATCAGGTCATCGTGCTGCGCCTGACTTGCGACCACCCCGGCCGCATCACCTTCACCGCCGCGCTCGACAGCCAGCTTCGCTTCACCACCGCGCCCGACACCGACCACGCCCTCATCCTGCGCGGCAAGGCCCCCAGCCACGTCGAGCCCAGTTATGTCCGGGCCAAAACCGAGCCCGTCCGCTACGACTCCGGTCCCGCTGCCGAGGGCATGACCTTCGCCACCCGGCTCGAAGCCGTCGCCTCCGGCGGCACCATCGTCACCAGCCCCGATGGCACATCCCTCTCCGTCACCGCCGCCGATTCCGTCACGCTGCTCGTCGCCGCCACCACCAGCTTCAACGGCCCCGACCGCTCCCCCGCGCGCGACGGCCTCGACCCCGA
>JBEGTN010000381.1:0-3859 GCA_041179405.1 Verrucomicrobiota bacterium | reverse complement strand
GGGCTGGTCCACCCCTGGCGCCATCGCCTGCTCCTCCACGCCGCCGACTGCGTAAGCTACATCACCCCGGCCCTCGCTGTATTCGTCCCCCCCGGCGTGCCCTCGCTACTTTTACGCCCCGCCGTCGATGAGTCCTTTTTCCAGCCATCCACCCCCGACCCCAAACTGCGACAACGTCTCGGTATCGCCCCTTCCACCGCCCTCCTTGTTTACCCAGGCGGAGTCAACCCCATCAACCAAACCGAAGTCCGCGACCTCTACACGGCCGTCGCCCGCCTAAATGCGCTCGGGCACCCCGCCGCCCTTCTGCGCACTGGCAAAAACCCGCCTTGGTTTGAACGCTCGCTCTCCGCCGACGAGCGTCGCCACGCCCACTACCTCGGCTTTGTCCCTCGGCTGTCCATCCCTGGCTTGCTCGCCGCAGCCGACCTCCTGGTCCAGCCCGGCCGCCCGGGCCCCTTCAACGATTACCGGCTCCCCTCGAAACTGGCCGAGTTCCTCGCCAGCGGTCGCCCGGTCATACTCCCGCCGTGCAACGTCGCCGCCGAGCTGGTGGATGATCGCCACGCCATTTTTCTACGCACCGGCGACAGCGAGGAAATCACCGCCCGTTGCGCCGAGTTGCTCGGCGATCCCGTCCGCCGCGCCCGCCTCGGCATCGAGGCCCGCCGGATCGCTCGCCACCTCTTCGATCTCTCTACCCAGGCCTGCTTGCTGGCCGCCGCCTGCCACGAACGCCTCGCCTCCTCGCCCCGCGTCAACTGGACCGCGCTTCCGCCTCAGGGGCTCGACGAGCGATGCCTCTTCCCCGACGCCCCCTCGTCCGCTGAACTCGCCGCCGCCCTCGTCTGGGCGGGCCACCTTCCCGCCACCCCGCCCCCGCCATCCTGGTGGCGCCGCCTGTGGTCCCGTTGATCAGCCCCGACCTCCTCCCTCATGCCAACGCTCAGCATCCTCATGGCGGTTTACAACCGCTTGGAGCTCACCCGCCAATGTCTGCCCACCTTGGAAGCATCACTCGCCGGAGTCATCGACTACGAAGTGATTATCGTGGATGACGGCTCGACCGACGGCACACGGGACTTTCTCCTCACCTTGCCCTACCCTTACCGCGTCATTCTCAACGACCAAAAAGGGAATTTTGCCATCAACAATAACCGCGCCGCCGCCCTCGCCCGCGGTGAGTTGTTCTGCTTGCTCAACAACGACACCGAGCTGCCCGTCGGCTGGTTTCAGCCTATGCTCGCCGCTCTGGAGGCACACCCCGACGCCGGCTTCATTGGCAACGTCCAGCGCATCCCAGCCACCGGTCGCTACGATCATTTCGGCATCGTCTTTCCACCCTGGTTAACCCCCATCCACTACGGCCAACATCTCCGCCGGCCACCCGCCCTCGCACGCAAGGAGCCGGTCACGACTTGGAGCGCCGTCACCGCCGCTTGCTGCCTCACGCGCCGCGACACCTTTTTCGCCGCCGGCGGCTTCGACGAAGCCTATGTCAACGGTTGCGAGGACATGGATCTCTGCCTGCGCATGCATCGCCTCGGCCGCCGCCACTACGTCGCCAACCGCAGCGAGATTCTCCACCACAAGGGCTCCTCGCCAGGCCGCAAACTTCACAACGACACCAACCTCGCCCGGTTCAAATCGCTCTGGGCCGACACCCTTCGCCGCGATTTCGTGCCACGCGACGCCCGCCTCGCCGCACGCAGCTATGTGCGCAGCGCCTTCGAGCAGCCCTCGCGCACCAACGCCTCAAAACTCATCCGCTCACTTCTCGTTCTCGCCGGCCTCTCCCGCTGCGCCAGGTGAGCCCCCCTTTTTCACCCCACAAAATCCCCCGCAACCCGAACCCCGCACTTTCGCCCCACCCAAATACTCGCCACGCATGATTATAGCTTGGCCGAGGTCAAACCGCCTACCAGTTTCCCGTTCCTAAATGGCCCTCCCGTTTTTCTCCTCC
Source organism: Verrucomicrobiota bacterium (assembly GCA_041179405.1). Lineage (GTDB taxonomy): Bacteria > Verrucomicrobiota > Verrucomicrobiia > Opitutales > Opitutaceae > IMCC26134_A. The sequence goes on along the minus strand of JBEGTN010000381.1, from coordinate 1,896 downwards.
ACGCCGACCTCCATCCGCGAGCGCTGTCGCGACGACTCGGCCACCAAGCTGCGCCTCCGCTACGCCCCCTACTACCATGCCATGGAGGCCCAGGCAGGCACCGCCATCCGCCTTCAAGGTCGCGACATGGTCATGCTCGCCAGCAACGACTACCTCGGCCTCTCCTTCCACCCCAAGGTCGTCGAGGCCGGCCGCGCCGCCATGAGCCAATGGGGCACCAGCCCCACCGGAGCCCGCGTCTCCAACGGCTCCCGCGCCTACCACCACGAACTCGAGGCGAAGCTCGCCGCCTTCCTCGGCAAAGAGGCCTGCCACGTTCACGCCGCCGGCTACCTTTCCTGCCTCTCTTCCGTCGCAGCCTTCGCCCAAAAAGGCGATACCCTCTTCGTCGATAAAAACATTCACTCCTGCCTCTGGGAAGGCATCCGCCTCTCCACCGCCGACGTCGAGCGCTTTGCCCACAACGACCCCGCCGATCTCCGCGCCGTCGCCGCCGCCAGCCCCGCCGCCAGCCCCAAGCTCCTCGTCGTCGAGGGCATCTACTCGATGGAGGGCCACATCGCCCCGCTTCCCGACTTCCTCGCCGCCATCGAGGGGCATGATTGTTTCAATGTCGTCGACGATGCCCACGGCTTCGGCGTGCTCGGTCGCGATGGGCGCGGCACCGCCGACCACTTTGGCGTCACCGACCGCATCGACATCATCTGCGGCAGTCTGTCAAAATCCCTCGCCAGCACCGGCGGCTTCGTCGCCGGCTCCCGCGCCTCCATCGAGTTCATGCGCACCCACGGCAAACAGACGCTTTTCAGCGCCGCCATCAGCCCGAGCCAGGCCGCCGTCGCCACCGCCGCCCTCGATGTCATGCAGACCGAGCCCGAACATCGCGCCCGTCTCTGGGAAAACACCCGACGCTACAAAACCATTCTTACGTCCCTCGGTCTCGACACCTGGGGCAGCGAGACGCCTGCCATCCCCATCGTGATCGGCGACAAACAACGCGCCTACGCTTTTTGGCAGGCCTTGCTGGAGAAAGGGGTATTCACCGTGCTATCTATTGCCCCCGCCGTCCCGCCCGGCAAAGACCTGATCCGCACCGCCATCTCCGCCGGCCACACCGACGCCCAACTCGACCAGATCGCCGACGCCATGGCCTACGCCAAGAAAAAGGCCCTCTGAGCGCCATGCTACGCCTATCGCTCTGGATTCCGGTCATTGCGTTCACCGTTTTCGGATCTTGGGCGGCGGACACTCATTGGCCTGAAACTTGGCTGAATACAGCGGCCTTGGTCTCGTTTTTTGCCGCATTGATCGCCATTCCCGTGATTTCCCGGAAACATATTGGCGCTGGTTTCCTTGCTGTCGCGATCATACTCGGTGTGCTGGGATACACATTCTTGGTTCCGCACTGGAGTCACACGCGGAATCCACAAGAAGCTAGCGCGATTCTACTTGTGAACTACGACATTCAAGATGCGCTCGCGAAGTTTCATCGCGATATCGGCAGCTATCCAACACCCGAGCAAGGACTCGACGCGCTCATTCGATGTCCGCAGCAGTTGGAGGCGAAGTGGAAGGGTCCTTATTTGACGGGAGCGGATCGTCCGCACGTTTTAGATGATCCTTGGGGACATCCGTATCAGTATGCGTGTCCGGGGATACATAATCGCGACGCCTACGATGTCTGGAGTCGAGGGCCTGACATCGCATCGAGCCGCGATGATATTGGGAATTGGGAGCGATAAGAATCTAACTGCCCCCGCAACGTATTCCCAAACTGGTGCCCGGGACAGGACTCGAACCTGCACACCTTACGGCAAAGGCTTCTAAGACCTTCGTGTCTGCCATTCCACCACCCGGGCGCTAAAAAGAAGCGCTAACAAGCCGCCCAGCCCAGCA
>JBEGTN010000380.1:0-4716 GCA_041179405.1 Verrucomicrobiota bacterium | reverse complement strand
GCGAAGCCCATGCCACCCCGCCCCATCCCGCCCGCCCGCCCCTCCGCGACGTCAAACGCGCCTTCGCCTGCGTTTTCAGACTTTAACCCGCGCCAAACCTCGCTTCAACTGGGTGCCGCCTAGACGCTCGGGCTCGTATGCCCGCTCTCCGCCCGGGCTTTTTTTTGCCCGATGCTCAAGCGCCTCATCTCCCGTCTTTTTTCGTCCAAGCCCGCCGCCGCGCCCGCTCTCAAACCCGCGCCGGCTACTGCCAAAGCCCACCCACGCTCGCGGTCCAAGTCCGGGCCGGCCGCGCCATCCCCCTCTTCCGCCGCCCCCCCCCGCGCTCCGCGTCCTCCTCGCGAACCGCGTGAACCCCGCGCCCCGCGACCCCCGCGCCAGCCGCGTCACGACGAGCGCCCTCCGCACCGCGACTCCTCCCACGACTACGTCCGCCCCCCGTCCCGCCCCGGCGAGCGTCCGCCCCACTTCATGCTCATCGACCGCCATGACCAGCTCGCTCCGTTTTATGCCGCCCTCGACCGTGTCGAGGAGGTCGCGATGGATACCGAGGCGGACAACATGTTTCACTTCCACACTCGCGTGTGCCTGCTCCAGTTCCTCGTCGCCGGCGAGGTTTACCTGGTGGACTTGATGACGCCGCTCCCGCTCGAGCCGCTCTGGGAGCGCCTCGCCACCAAGCATCTCATCATGCACGGCAGCGATTTCGATATTCGCCTGCTTTGGGAACTCTGTCGCTTTCGCCCCAAGAGCATCTTCGACACGATGCTGGCCGCCCAGCTTCTCAATCGCCCTCGTGTCGGCCTCGGCGCCTTGCTTGAGCAGCACTTCGACCTCGTTCTCGATAAGTCAGGCCAGAAGGCCAACTGGTCGAAACGCCCCCTCACGCCCAAGCTCCTCGACTACGCCTCCCTCGACGTCTGGCACTTGCCCGCGCTCCGCGATTTGCTCACCGCCGAGCTCGCCCGGCTCGACCGCCTCGACTGGCTCGACCAGCAGTGCCGCCGCCAGATCGAGGCCGGCCTCGCTGGCTTCCCTCGTGACGAGGAAAACGCCTGGCGCGTCGGCCCGGTTGATCGCCTCCGTGGTCGTGGCCTCTCCGTCCTCCACGCCATCTGGCACTGGCGTCAAAAGTGGGCCGAAGAGCTCGACACGCCTCCTTTCAAAGTCGTTAACAACGAATTTTTGTCCGCCGTCGCCGGTGCGGCCGAGCAAGGCGACTCGGTCGAATCCATCCTCGCCCAGGTCAATCTCGGCAAGCGTCAGGACCGCTTGTTGCCCTCCCTTCGCACTGCTCTTCTCGCCGGACTCGAGCGCGATCCCACCACGCTTCCACGCCGTCCTCGTGCCGAGCGCATCCACCTCAGCGTCGCCGAGATCGCCCGACAGGATGCCCTCAAAGCCTACCGCGACCAGGTCGGTGCCAAGATCGACCTCGACCCCACCCTCATCGCCCCACGCGCCACTCTCGTCACCCTCTGTCGGGAGCCCGCCCGTCTCGATGAGATTTTACTGCCTTGGCAGGCTGATTTATTGAGAGACGCGCCCGATCTTAAATTGGATTCCGCGGTTTCCCGCGCCTGATTGCCTTTTGGTCGCAATTTTACACTTATCTTCTCGCCAGCCAAGGCTTGCCAAACGGGTTCACTCCACTCATTTCTAAATCCTTCCCCCTATGAAAAAGAAGCTTCTCCTGCCCCTCGTGCTGGTCTCCGCAGTCGCCATCCTGTCAGGTTGCGCCACCCAAAAAACCCGCACAGGCCGGTCCACCAATGTTCTCTTCGGCTTCGTGACCGTTGATAAGGGTGGTTTTCAACCTGCTCCCATCAACACCGCCTTGGAGCTCAATACCAATCAGGTTGCGGGCAACGCGGGCAAGGTTTCCGGCACGCAGGTCAAACTCGCTTGGGGTGCCTTGACCATCAACGACTACTAAGTCGTATCGAATTTATCTGTTTTTTGCCGCGCCTTCATCGGCGCGGCTTTTTGTTGCCCAAGCGCCGCGTATCCCGCCGTGCAGGGACCCGGACGAAGCCAAGCCATCCATTCTCCTCGGTCTTGTTGTGCGATCCAGCGTCGCCAACTTCGGTTATTTACCTCTGGTAAACGCTCCCGTCGGCTCCTTGGCTGGCGCGACAATCTCCGCGTAGCTTGGGTGGTTTATCATCGCTCGAATCCCTTATCCTTCACTTGTCCGCCTCCGCCAACATCGCCCGCCATCTGGCCGCCTACGCCGCGCTTCGTCCCGGCCAGGTCGCGCTCAAGATTCCCCGCCGCGCTCGCGCCGACCACATCGACTACCTCGCCCTCGACTACGGCGAGCTCTCCGCCGAGGTGGCTGCCTGGCGCGCGCGCCTCTCCGCCGCAGGCCTCCGCCCCGGTGATCGCACCCTTGTCATGGTCCGGCAGGGGCTGCCGCTTATCGCCCTGGTGTTTGCCCTCTTCGAACTTGGCGCCCTGCCCATCGTGATCGACCCCGGCATGGGTCGCGAAGCCTTCCTCCGTTGTGTTGCGCACAGTCGCCCTCGCGCCCTCGTCGGTATTCCGTTTGCGCGTCTGCTCTCGCATCTTTTCCGCACCGCTTTCCGTTCGGTTGAGCTGCGCATCGCCGTTTCCGGTTCGCCGCTCGCGCGTATCACCGCTCCCGCCTCCCGCCGACCATTCGCCGACTCCGGCGCGCTCCCCCGCACCGCCACCGACGAGGCGGCGATACTGTTCACCAGTGGCTCCACCGGCGCGCCCAAGGGCGTTATCTACGCCCACGGCCAGTTCGATGCCCAGGTTACTCTCATACGAGACACCTATGGTATCGCGCCAGGTGAGATCGACCTTCCGCTTCTCCCTCTGTTCGCACTTTTCAACCCCGCCTTCGGCATGACCACCATCGTGCCGACGACCGACCCCGCCCGCCCGGCCTCCGCCGATCCCGCCTTGCTGGTCCGGGCCATCCTCCAAGAAAACGTCACCAATTCCTTCGGTTCGCCGACTCTTTGGGGCAAGATCGCGGCCCACTGCCGCGAGACCGGCACCGTTCTCCCGTCCGTCCGGCGCGTGCTCTCCGCCGGAGCGCCCGTGCCGCCGTGGCTCTGGGAACAGCTCCCGCCCCTCATTCCGAACGGCGTGCTCCACAGTCCCTACGGCGCCACCGAGGCCTTGCCGGTCAGCACCATTTCCGCCCCCGAGGTCCTCGGCCGCACCGCCGCCGCCACCTTGACCGGCGCGGGAACCTGCGTCGGGCGTATTATTTTACCAAATACAGTTAAGATCATCGCTCCGCCCGACGGCCCGCTGGCCGACCTCGCCTCCGCCCGCGAGCTCCCCGCCGGCGAGGTGGGCGAGATCATTGTCGCCGGTCCCACCGTCACCGCCGCCTACGACGGCCTGCCCGAGGCGACCGCCGCCGCCAAGATACCTTCGCCTGTGCTCTACCATCGTCTCGGCGACCTCGGCTACTTCGACGCCGACGGCCGCCTTTGGTTTTGCGGACGTCGCGTCGAGGCCGTTCATACCTCCACCGGTCCCCTTTACACCGAGCAGATCGAGCCTCTTTTTGCCGTTCATCCCCGGGTCCGGCGCTGCGCGCTCGTCGGCATCGGCTCGATCGGCGCCCAGCGTGCTGTCATCGTCGTCGAGCCTGTGGCGCCGGAAGCCGTTTTTTCTTCCACCGAATGTCGTCGTCTGGCCCGCGAGCTTCGGGTGATCGCCTTGCGACATCCCCAAACTATTCATTTCAAAACCTTTTATTTCCGGGAAAAGTTTCCCGTGGATGTCCGCCACAACGCCAAAATCCATCGTCTTGCGCTCGCGCGCTGGGTCGAGACCGAGGCAATCGGTTATGAGTCCGATCCCAAGCGCTGAGCTCCGCCACCATGTCTGAAACTGCTCACGCTTCAGCGAGTATCGACGGTGCGGCCCGCGTTCATGATTCGGTCCTGGTCACGGGGGCCACCGGTTTTCTTGGCGGACGCATCCGCGAGCGCCTGCTCGCCGCCGGCCGGCCGCTCACGCTCGTCTCGCGCACCCCGCAGCCCGCCCTCGCCGCGCGCGGCATCCGCGTCGTTGTCGGCTCGCTCACCGATCCCGCCGTCTGCGTCGAGGCCGTGCGCGGCGTCGGCACGGTTTTCCACGTCGCCGCCCGCGTCGGCGTGTGGGGCCGTTACGATGATTTTTACCGCGACAACGTCCTCGCCACCCGCGCGCTCCTCGCCGCCGCCCGCGCCGCCGGAGTGCGCCGCTTCGTCCACACCAGCACGCCCAGCGTCGTTTACAACGGCCGCCCCCTCGCCGGTGCCGACGAGTCGCTTCCGCTCACGACGTCCTGTCCCAGCCCCTATCCGCTGACCAAGGCCCTCGCCGAGCGCGAGGTGCTCGTCGCCAACGCCCCCGGCTTCGCCACCTGCGCGCTCCGTCCCCACCTCATCTGGGGCGTAGGCGATCCCCACCTCGTGCCGCGCATCCTGGCCCGCGCCGCCGCCGGCCGCCTGCGCATCGTCGGCGACGGCCAAAACCTCGTGGACATGGTCCACGTCGAAAACGCCGCCGACGCCCATCTCCTCGCCGAGGCCGCTCTCGTCGGCCGCGCCGCAGGCCGCGCTTATTTCATCACCAACGGCGAGCCCGTGAACCTCTGGCGCTGGATCGACGACCTCCTCCGCGCGCTCGGCCGGCCGCCTCTTCCCTCCCGGCCTCTTCCGTTATCCGCCGCCTACGCCATCG
>JBEGTN010000379.1:0-12255 GCA_041179405.1 Verrucomicrobiota bacterium | reverse complement strand
TGGTAGTGCAGGTATCATATCGGCATCCCAATCCTGAAGTAGCGGCCAAAGTGTCAAATATGTTTGTGGATGAATTCATCGGATGGAATACACGAATTCGTATTGAGGAATCAATGCGCGGAGTGGAAGATATTCAAGTTCGTATCGAGCAGCAGCGCAAACGGGTTGAAGAGCAGGCTATAGCACTACAGGAGTATAGAGAAAAAAACGCTTCCGGCTCTTTGGATCAACGCAAGGACATCGTTACGGAAAAGCTGAAGTCATTGAATAGCTATGTCATTCAAACCGGTAACAATCTTAAGGAAGCAGAAATTCGCTGGCAACAAGTGCAGCAGAGATTGGACAACAAAGGGGATTTGACGGAATTGCAGTTTATTGCCAGCCAAGGGTTGATTTCACAATTATCCCAGCAGATCTCCACTCAGAAAATAGCCATCGCCCAAATGCGCGAACGGTATCGTGACCGGCACCCTAAAATGATTGAGGCAGTAAACTCGCTCCAGCAAGCCGAACAAGAAATTGATAAGGCGTTGGTATCCGCAGCCGCTTCGATTAAGGCGCAATATGAGGGAGCACTGCGTAATGATGAAGAAGCAAAGGCGAATTTGGCCAAGCAGTCGATTTTGTCCGAGGAATTGGATCGACTTTCCATTAAATACCAAGAGCAAGAACGCGAATTTAAAATCAACGAGGCCTTTTTAGCTGAGCTTGTTGGCCGTATGCGACAGATCAGTGCTGGCGCTAATACGGAGTCGCAAAATGCCCGTAAGCTCGAGACGGCCGTTGCTCCTGCCCGGAACCGTTATGTAGAGCCAAAAATATCATTTAACATTGGCATTGGCGTTGTGGGAGGGTTGGGCCTTGGTTTGGCATTTGCATTCTTCATCGCATTTATTGATGATCGAGTGAAGAGCGCTTTTGATATCGAGTCGGTAGTCGGACTGCCTCTCCTCGGTATCATTCCGCAGATCAAAAAGATGGAGCAGCCGGATAAGGCTCAAATTGTAGTAAATAATGCTGACCGGCAAGTTGCCGAGGCATTCCTTACCTTGCACTCCAGCCTCCGTCTTCGTGATGACAGTAAAGATGCCAAGGTCTTCCTAATTACGTCTACAATCCCCGGCGAAGGTAAGTCTTTTACTGCGACCAATCTTGCACTGACTTACGCAGCACATGGTGACAAGGTGTGCATCGTTGATTGCGATCTTCGTAAGCCAAACATCCACAAATCATTCCGTCGTGAGAATCTTAAGGGTGTGATCGATGTATGTTCCGGTGCCAGCACCTTGGACGAGGCAATCCTCAGGGAAGTTCATCCTAATTTAGACATTTTGCCCACGGGAGGACGTGCTAAAAATCCTACTCATATTTTAAGTAACAAGGCGTTTGAGCTAATGATCTCCGAATTGCGCAAGCGCTATGATCGGATCATCTTGGACACGCCTCCGCTGGCCGCCGTTAGCGATGCTCTAGTCGTTCTCTCATTGGTGGATGGCGCGATATTTACGATTTTCTTTAACAAAGTTCGTCGTAAGGCGGCTCAAGCTTCTGCCCGTCGTCTCCTTGAGTCCAACGTCACCTGCTTCGGTGCAGTTTTAAATGGATTAAATCTGGCGGTTTCAGGTTACTATTACGCACAGTATTACGACAAGTCCTACAAGGACTACTATGTCGTCACAACCGGTGATAAAGATCAGGCTGACGGCAAGGGTGAGAAAACCCAAGCTCCTGTTAATTCTGCTTAATAATACGCTTCGTAGGAGAATGCAGGGCGCGTTTGTCAATGCGGCCTGTATCTTCAGGACTTGGCAGATGCTCTTGACAGTCTGTCATTAATGGCCGGTGCCAGTCCATCGTAACCAGGAACTAAGCAAGTATGAATACTTGACCAGCCTTCTCCGTCTATAATACGCAATATTGAGAAAAGGTTTTTAGCGATATCGTGTAGCCTGCCGCGTTCACTTAACCAGCGTAGTCGTTTTCTATCATTAGGTTTTAATGAATTTATAACCTCTGCGCTTGGTTTGCTCAGCAGCAGACAAACCTCGTTCACCGTCATATTCACAACATCTTGTGGATCAAGAGTTGTATGTAAAATAAGCTTTGTGCGTGGGCTGTAGTGACGAGACAGCATGCCAGGGGCAGGCGCGGATTTTGAGGCGTCAATATTTTTTTGGGACGGTCTTGATAGTTTTCTATGCAAAACCATTTCTATTTTCTCTACGTCTATTCCACCTGGGCGCAATAACCGGGGTCTGCTCGGATTGCTCAAATCCACTATAGTAGATTCAACACCTACGACGCAATTACCGCCATCGAGTATGGCCGTAAGGCCACTACCTGTAAGGCTATCCCGAACATGCACGGCGGACGTTGGGCTAATGTAACCAAACGGGTTTGCGCTAGGTGCAGCGAGCGGACATTGGCTTAAAAGTATAAGTTTACGGAAAAGAGGGTGATCCGGCACGCGCACTGCCACGGTTTGTCTCCCCGCAGTTACGATCAATGGCACGACCTCTTTTTTTGGAAGCACCAGTGTAAGCGGTCCGGGCCAGAATGCTTCAGCCAGTGTGAGCGCAGTTTCGTTTACATGCGCCACCTTATCCAAGTCGCGTATAGATTCGAGGTGAACAATGAGTGGATCGGTCGTAGGTCTTTTTTTGGCAGCGAAAATCTTCAAGCACGCCGCAGGATTCAAAGCGTCTGCAGCAAGACCGTAAACCGTTTCAGACGGCACGCCTACTATTTCACCGCGTTTCAATTTACTCGCCAGACGCTTTAAGTTTATTGGCGTTGGCCTGAAAATGCGTGGGCGAAGCAAGGGCTCTTGAGGATTCATTGTTGGGTGCAGCCCAAATAAAAAATGAAAAAGGCTGGAGCGGTATTACCGTTCCAGCCTTCTTCCTGATAACGCTAGGTCCTCAGCGGACATGCGCTAATTTCAATTTACTTAAAGTGCGACCAGCATGTTACGCGAGCGCTTGATGGTCTTGGTGACGCGGCGCTGCTGCTTGGCGGAGAGATGCGTGTATTTACGGGGAAGAATCTTGCCCGTATCTGTGACGTAGCGGTTCATCAGCTGGGGCTGGGTGAATGGGAACTCTTCGGGAGTCAGACTGCGTTGGGTGGTGGTTTCTGTGGTGCTCATTTGTTAAAAAAGGTTGGAAGTAGAACCTGCTGCGGTTCAGCTTGTCAACCCGCTTTCCTACAGGCGTTCTGTCGTCTGGTTCGTCCCTATAGCTCAAGTGGATAGAGCGGCCGTTTCCTAAACGGCATATCCGTGTTCGACTCACGGTGGGGACACCAAATCAGGCGATGCAGAACCGGTATTCTTGGTTGGGCACTTGCTTTTTTGTCTCTTGCGGCGTCTTACGACACGTCCAACGTCCCCCATCGAATGCCTAATAGTTTTGGCCACATTTTCCGCATTACCACCTGGGGCGAAAGCCACGGTCCAGCCATAGGCGTGATCATCGATGGTTGCCCGCCGCGTCTTCCCATAAGCCCCGTTGAAATTCAGGCTGAGCTTGACCGCCGTCGCCCTGGGCAGAGTGACATTAGCACGCCGCGCAAGGAGGCCGACACGGTCGAGATCCTTTCCGGCGTCTTCGAGGGCCGCACCACCGGCACGCCAATTTCCCTGCTCGTGCGCAACACCGACCAGCGGTCCTCCGCCTACGCCGAGATGAAGCTGGCCTACCGCCCTTCGCACGCAGATTTTACCTACGACACCAAGTTCGGCATTCGCGATCCACATGGCGGCGGGCGTAGTTCCGCGCGCGAGACCATCGGTCGGGTCGCGGCGGGAGCACTCGCTAAAAAAATCCTCGCCTTCGCCGCGCCTCATGCAGGTCGTCCTGTCACCGGACCGGTGGAGATTCGTGCTTTTATCACCAGCATTCATGATATCGTAATGCCGCCCGCGGCTGTGGTGGACTTTCCGACCCTCGAAGCGGTCGAGGCCACGCCGGTGCGGTGTCCGCATGCGCCCACGGCGGCCGCCATGATCGAACGCATCAAAGCCGTGCGCGCCGAGGGGGACTCCGTTGGCGGGGTCATCGAATGCCGAGTGCGCGGTCTGCCCGTAGGGTTGGGTGAACCGGTTTTCGACCGCCTTGAGGCCGACCTTGCCAAAGCCATGTTATCTTTGCCGGCTACTAAGGGCTTCGAAATCGGTAGTGGGTTTACTGGAACCACTCTGCGCGGTTCGGAACACAACGACCTTTTTGAAAACCGCGATGGTCGCGTGCGCACAGCGACAAATCGGTCGGGAGGCACGCAGGGAGGCATCAGCAACGGCGAGGAACTCGTCTTCCGTGTCGCCTTCAAGCCTACGGCCACGATCCTTCGCAATCAGTCCACCGTCGATCTCGCGGGTAATCCTGCCGAGATCATGGGCAAGGGCAGGCACGATCCCTGTGTCGTTCCTCGTGCCGTGCCGATAGTCGAGGCAATGACCGCGCTTGTGCTTCTGGATCACTGGATGCGCGATGCCGCGCAGAACCACACCTTTTCCTTCTGAGCGATTTCTTCGTTTTTGAACCAAACCGCGTTCCGCAGCTTCTTGCCACTTTACGATGTTCTCTGAATCTTCACCCATCCCCTCTGTTCCATTGGTGTATTTCGTGCTCGGCACACCGGGTGCGGGACGGCGAGCGGTGGTGGCGGATCTGATCGGAGCGGGCCTCGATATTGCTACGGATCAGGTGCATGTTCTTATTTCCGCCGACGAAGCCGAGCAGCGTGCCGATGCTTCTTTCTCCAGCGTTTCACGTTGGAAGTGGGATGCGGCGTCAAAAGCGGTAGTGGTTTCCAATGACGCTATACCGTCGGTCACAACGCATTTGTTTTTCTTGCTCGATGGCCTCTTGGATCCAGTCGATCAAATCGAGGCGGTGAAGCCGTGGTTGGTTTCGCAAGGATGGTCAGTGGCGCGGATATTCACCGTCATCGATTGTCAGCTTGCTGAGAAACACGAAGCGCTGGCGACCTGGTTCGCCGCGTGCGTGCATTTTTCTGATGTCGTGCTGTTAAGTCGTCGTGAAGGAGTGGCGAACAAATGGATGTCGGCCTTCCGTCGTGCATTCGAGGACCAGTGCATGCCCTGCCTTTTCGAGTTCGTGAAAGGCGACGGCCGGGTGAAAAATCCCGCGCTCCTGCTCGACCCCGCGCCGCGCCGGCTGAGCCAGTATTTCGACGCTTCGGAGTGGGACGGCCTCGACCTCGCCGACATCGAGATCGGCGAGTCCGACGACGAGGACGGCGAGACCATGCGCCCCATCGCCAAGACCGAAATCGACCCGGACGACCAGCCGCCGGTCGATCCCTACCTCGAACGTAAACAGAACGGACGTCGGGCTATTGAGCTGCCCGACATCCGTAAGTTTTTCACGTAAACAGCGCTTGGTTTACTTGGCAGCGTTCACTGCTGCGACTGCGGCTACAAACGCGCGAGCCTTGGCGGTGATGGCCGCCCAATTTTTCTCTTTGAACGCCTTTGCCTCCACCAGCGAGCTGCCGGCGGCGGTCGCGAAAGCGCCGGCCCGGATAAAGTCGCCGACATTATCCGAGGTGACACCCCCGGTCGGCACGAATTCGATTTGGGGGAGCGGAGCCTTGAGGGATTTAATATAAGACGGTCCGAAGAACTCTGCCGGGAAAATCTTAGCTGCGTCGGCGCCGCATTCCCAGGCGTTAACCACTTCGGTAGGAGTGAGCGCACCGCTGAAGACCGGCACGCTGTAGCGCTGGCAAAGGGTGATCACATCGGGACGTAGCGCCGGGGTGACGATGAAGCGTGCTCCGGCGAGAATGCCCGCACGTGCGGTCTCGGCGTCGAGCACCGTGCCCAGACCGAAGAGGAATTCGGGCATTTCGGCGGTGGCCTTTTCCAGAAGGCGAATCGCGCCGGGAGTAGTCATCGTGAGCTCGATGGAGGTGAGCCCGCCCTCGGCTAGGGCCTTGGCGCAATCTAGCAAGCCGGAGGGATTGTCGGCGCGGATTAGGGCGATGACCTTCTCGGTGCTGAGTTTTTGAAGGATGGCGGCTTTATTCATAGGGGGGAAACCCGCAATGTAGTTAGGCCATCCTGTCGGCGGCAATCTCGACTTCGTGACTTTGCTTAGCATCCAGCACAAAACCGCCTGTTTGGGGACAGTTTAACGCATGGGATAAAAGAGGTTCGTCCGCCAATCGAGGCGGTCGAAACGCTTAGCTCTCAGTGGATTCTTTCAGGCTCAGCTTTCGCACACTGCCATCGAGATAACCGCGGTTGCGGGAAGATACATGGGATGGTTGTTCGGCAATGAAACTCATCTGGCCGGAACGACTGGCGGCACCGTCGGTCAAGGTGCGGTCACCGTCTTGAATCGTCCATATCCTGGACAGTGTGACTGCTTCGTTGGGAATCTTTAGCTTCGACTCGATGGTGTTGATATTAAACGAGGGGCTACCCTGATACCCGAAAACCGTGTAGCGAACGGAGCCTTCGGTGTAGCGCTGCACGTCATTGATTATGTAGCTCTGTGCCGAGTTGGCTGATTGGTCGCCCGCGCTTGTAGGGTAGGGGCCGTTAGTAATTTTGGGTCTGACCAAGTTTTCCATCGAAGGGCATATAAACATTTCGTGGACGTTGACATTGCGGGGAGTGACGATGCCTGTGTTGAGCGGAATGCTACTGTAGTAGGGCCAAAGTCGATACGCGAGCTGGCCGCCGGCACGATCGACGATTCTCGGATCAAGAACGGCAGAATTCGTCAGGCCGGAAAGATTTGGGAGCTGTCCGCGATTATCGTTCGCGAACAAGACGATTTCCTGTCCGATCTGGCGCAGGTTCGAGATGCAGCGGGCCGATTGAGCCGTGTTGCGCACTTTGCCGACGACCGGGATGATGATTGCAGCCAAAATGCCGATGATGGCGATCACGGTCAGCAGTTCTATAAGGGTAAATGCCTTTTGTGCAGTTTTTAAGGGACTGTGCATGGGCTTGAATTGGAATGCAGACATACGAGGCGGGGTAGGTGAAAGCTCCTCAGGGGGCGGTGTATGTCGCGCACTCCCTAAGTATATCACTACAGAACTCGAATAAATGCGGCTGAGGCAATCGGTGGCGGGGTTTATCGTATACTGTCCAGCGCATATATTAAATGGCGTTGGTTTGATGTCATGTCTTTCCGATACAGAGAGTGTGCGGGGCGCCGACCCTGTTTCGGTGCGGTCCGGCGGACCTCCTTGGTTGGTGCCAGAATACGCTAAACCGTCTGGTTTGTTTCACTCCTTCGCTTCTCGCGCAATGTGTGGTGATCTTCTCCCCCCCCCCCCTCCGGTTTCGCGCTCCTGCTATCCAGGCGAGAGCGTCCAGGTTGCCTAATTAGCCCTCCCCTTGTCCCCCCTTTCGTTCCCTAGATCCAGCGTTCCCATGTCACTATCTGTCTGTTTTAAACGGGTGGCCCGCTTTTTTTTCGGGCTTCTTATTCTTACTCCAGTCGCTCTCCGCGCGGCCACTATTGCACTCGATTTGGCCGATGCGGTGAACACCAGCTCGTTTAATACCGCGGGCAACTGGCATTCCGGGGCAGCGCCTTCATCGGGCAACACCTACGTTGTCGGCACGGGACTTCGCGTGCGCACTCCGCTCGGGAGCGCGAGTTATACCTTTGGCGGCGACAGTCTCGTGATTGGCAATGGCTTCAGCCTTGCCGACAGCAACGGTTCCTCAACCGGGGACTTGCTGGGCTTTACCTACAAGGGTTCAGGTTCTACCGGCGTTATCACCGCGCCGCGGCTTGTGCTCAACGGCGGCTCCATTAATCACCTCGCCGCTATCGGTGACGTGTTTCAGATCGCAGGGGACCTTACCGTTTCCGCCCCTTCTATTATCCGGGCAAAGCAGGGCGGTATCGTGCTTCGAGCCACCGTCGCCGGCACGGCCGATCTCTACATTGGTGCGACCGATGGTGCCGGCGCCCGGTCTGTGACTTTCGCGGCAGGTAACGCCCTCTCCCTTTTCAATACCTACAAAGGCAACATCATCCTCACCGCGACCTCCGCCGTTTTCATTCTCGATGTCGGCAGCAATCTCGATTTTTCCATCGGCAGCAACGGCGTGAATAATCGCGTCTCCGGTTCTGGCGTCGGAACCTTCAACGGCACCTTTCGTCTCACCTTCGATCCCGCCGTGCATCAGGCGGGCGACAGCTGGACGCTCGTTGATCCTGCGTCCATGACCGTGACATACGGTCCAGCGTTCTCGATCACTGGTTTTTCCGACGCCGATGGCGACAACGTCTGGGTTTCGTCCAGCGGGTATTATCGTTTCTCCGAGGCCACGGGAGTTTTGACCTGTATCGGTCCAAAGCCCGATAGTGATAACGATGGGCTGCCCGATCCATGGGAGATAACTTACTTTGGCGATCTCGCTCAAACCGCGACAGGCGATCCGGACAATGACGGAACTTTGAATCTGGCCGAGTTTTTCGCCGGCACCAATCCCGCAGTCGTCAGCGCCGATTCCGATGGCGATGGGCTGTCAGATGAGTGGGAGCTTCGCTACTTTGGCAACCTATCCGCCATCGCCACCGGTGATCCCGACGGAGATGGGGCGAGCAACCTTGCTGAGTTCTCGGCGGGTTCATCCCCCGTGAATCGCGCATCCACCTCGGCCGACACCGACGCCGACGGTCTGCCCGATGCGTGGGAGCAGCAATACTTCGCCACTCTCGCTTACAACGCAGGCGACGATCCTGATGGCGACCACTTCGCAAACCTCCAAGAATATACCGCCGGCACGTCGCCTGTTGACGCCGTCTCCCGTCCACCCGGCACTGCGGTCAAACTTGTTCCGGTCGATGACGGCGACTCCTCCACGAGCGAGTTTGGATACGCCGGCTCCTCTGCGATCAACTCGGTGGCGTTCGTCCGCTGCTCCCTCCAGACCTTTGGCAGCCAGCAATTCATGACTTGGTATGGCCGTCACCAATACGACGCATCCGCTGCGTATAACAACACCATCTGGATCGGCCGCCGCACGATTGGCTCCTCGCACTGGGAGATTTTTAAGCACCCCAGCTTCACCGCCAACACCATCACTGACGGCCACGACGTCATCTCCTTCGGCATCGATGGCGAGGGCTACATGCACCTCTCCTGGGGTATGCACGGCGACGCGTTTCACTATTCGAAATCCACCACGCCCGTCACCGGCTCCGGCCCCATCACCCTCGGGCCCGACACCACCATGACCGGCACCGAAAACACGGTCACCTACCCCCAGTTTCTTCGTCTGCCCGACGGCGATCTGCTGTTTATTTTTCGCGAGGTCGCTTCTGGAAACGGTGATACTTACGTGAACCGTTTCGACATCGCCACCCACACTTGGGCGAATGTTCATGGTTCCACCACCACCCAGTCGCCCTTCATCAAGGGCACCGGTTGGACTCCCAACTACAACGCCTACCTCAACATGCCCCAGCTCGGCGGCCTGGATGGCGACGACCTGATTCTTACCTGGTGCTGGCGCTTTTCCAGCGGCACCTCCGACAACCCCGGCAGCACCGCGACCGGTTATCAGACCAACAACCGGCTCAACTTCGCCCGTTCGCCGAATGCAGGATTGTCCTGGCTTCGCTCCACCGGCACGGCCTACACCCTGCCCATTACCCGTAACGGCGAGGCCGGCGCTAATTCGACCGCAGAGGTTATTCACGACATTCCCGAGAACTATAGTCTGATTAACCAGGCCAGCACCTGCCTCGATTCCGCCGGCTATCCGGTGACTGCGTCTTGGTGGGCTCCCGACACCGCCGCCACCAATTACCGCCGCCAATACATGGTCGTGTTCCGCCATGATAACGGGACGTGGCAGGCCCGCGCTGTATCCAGCCGCATCACCGATCCCACCGGCACCCGCTACGCCGAAAACCACGTGCGCGATCTCGGCCGTCCCACCGTTGTGCGCGACGATGCCGACCGCATCATTGTTGCCTACCGCGATAACCAGGCGAGCAACCTCTCCAGCGCCGACAACAGCCTCAACGTCGGTCTCTCCAACGGCATCACCATCGTCCATTCCCTGCCGCGTGCCGAGGACCCGGATCGCCTGCTCTGGATCAGTTTTGATCTCACGTCCGAAAACCTCGGCAACTACGAGACGATGATCGACAACGAGCTCTGGGACCAGAAGCGCCAGCTCCACTTCCTTTACCAACCTTCCGGTGGGCAGGGCTACACTGCTCCGGCCAACACCGCCTCGCGCATCTCCGTGCTCGAATGGGACGCCGCCGACTACTTCCTGCATTCGCCCCAGCCCGGCATCGAGACCGTGAATAACGGCGCGGGCGTGCGCATCCACTGGCGCTCCGAGCCGAGTTTTTCCTACCGGCTGATGACCACCACCGATTTGATCAACTGGACGGAACTCGAAACCCGTGTCGGGAGCGGCGCGACCTTCGAGTATAACCACACCTTTGTTTCAGGCGAGCCGAAGCGCTTCTGGCGTCTCGATCGTGCCGAGGGCGGCTTCTGAACCAATTACACGTCCCGCATATTTCCCTGGCACTATGAATTTACTTCGCACGTTTGCCCTCTGTCTCGGCTACGCCGTTCTAGTCCAGCTTCATGGGCAGACTCTCCCCTCCGGCGTGTTCGTGGATATCGACGCGACCAACACCGCAGCCGTCGCCGGCACGCCGTCGCCGTTTTTCACCGATAGCGCCACCGACGCCGGCTTCACCGCCGGCCAGCTCTGGCGCCGCCGCACCGGCTTCGGCTTCGATGTCACCGGCCACCGCGAGATCTACGAGAAGGACGCCAATGGCGGCATAGGCGACGCCGCCGCTCTGGTGACCACCGTCACCGGCCTCACGCCCGGACAAAGCTACGGCGTCTATGTCGCCTACCTCTCCGTCGCCACCGAGACCTGGCAGGTCAAGGCCGGCCTGAGCGCCGGAAACCTCACCCTTTTCACCCCGGCCCTCCCGGCCGGTGCCGTCACCGACTACGGCCTGAGCACCGAGTCCGGCTCCAACCGCCACCAATACCTCGGCTTTGTCGGCAACGCCACCGCCGACGCCCAGGGCAGGCTCCTCCTGTATTCGGATGACGGTGACGGCACCGCCACCAACCTGAGCACGCGGTCCTGGCTCGAAGGCTTCTTCGTCGGCGCTCCCTACGTGCCGCCGCCCTTGCCCGGCGGCGCGGTGCAGATCGCTCCGAATGGCGCGTGGACCTGGTTCAACGACGAACGCGCCATTATTCATCAGGGCTCGCTCTACTCCGGCTATGTCCGCTCCGACGGCCAATACGGGATCACCCGCTACGATTTCGCCGACGGCCTGGCCCGTCACATGATCATCAGCACGAGCACCTCCCAGCAGCAGGACGACCACAACAACCCCTCCATCACCGTGCTCCCCGACGGGCGTCTGCTAGCGCTCTACTCCAAGCATGTCGCCGGAGCTGTTTTTTACCAGCGCACCTCGACCGTCGCCCAGCCCGCGACCAGCGCCGACTGGGGTGCGGAGATCACTCGCACTGTTCCTGCCTCCAACACTTACGCCAACACCTATCGCCTCACTGGCGAGAGCAACGCCCTCTACAACTTCCATCGCTGTATCAACTACAACCCCACGCTCACCATCTCCACCGATAACGGCGCCACCTGGGGCACCTCGCGCCAGCTCCTTGGCACCGGCACCGGCAGCACGCGCCCTTATCCGCGCTACACCTCCAACGGAGTTGACCGCATCGACGCCATTTACACTGACGGCCATCCCCGTGACGTCGCCAATTCCGTCTATCACATGTATTACAAGAACGGTGGCCTCTACAAAACCGACGGCACCCTGATCGCGCCCCTGGCTAACATCCCCCTCGATCACGACGCCGGCCAGCGCGGCAACGTCATCTACCAATACTCCGACGCCGCCTGGGGGGCAGGCCAGGGGCCTGACGACTGGATACCCGCCGCTCGGGGCTGGACTTGGGATGTCGTCTATGATCGCGCCGCCAATCCCGTCTGCGTTTTCCAGGCCCAGGTCGGCACCGACGCCACCTGGTCAACCTCGCGCATCTACTACTACTACGCCCGCTGGACTGGCACCGAGTGGCAAAAGCGCTTCATCGCTCAGGCCGGGCGTGGCATCTACGCCGCCGAGTCCGACTACGGCGGCGGCATGTGCCTCGACCCCGAAGACCCCCGCATCGTCTATATCTCCACCAACGCCGCCTCGCCGTTCGCCCTGGGCGACGTGAACAACG
>JBEGTN010000378.1:0-3878 GCA_041179405.1 Verrucomicrobiota bacterium | reverse complement strand
CGAGGCGGTGCAGCGCAAGACAGTTCGTCCAGAAAATCTGGTTGAAGACAAAACCGCGACGCGGATGTGGCGCGGGGTAGAGCCGCACTCGCGCGCCTCCCGTCCATTCCGCTGCTTTCGCCGCGAGGGCGGTGGGCAGCCACACTTCCACGTCATCGGCGTGCGGTCCCTGGCGGAGCGCGGAGAGCGCGGCGCGGGCATAGCGAACCACACCGACGCTGCCTTCGCTGAGGGTGACTCCATTAAAAATGATCATCGGCGTCCCTCCGGGTTATGCACGAAGGGGGCGGAGAGCCAGGCGGGGAAAAAGCGGCGGGCGCGTTGGCGGAGGTAGCGCATGTTTAGCCAAAGCACGAGGGGGCGGAATCCGTTGCGGCGGGCAAAGTGATTAAAGTAGCCGTGGCGACGCAGGGTGCTGGCAAGCGGATCGCTTTTGTTCCCTATCTGTGAGTCAGATCCCGGCCTTCGTCGCCAGACACACAGTGTTTCTGTGAGTGCCAGAACGGGGCCGAAGAGCGGCGCAACGACGGAAAGACGAGCGTCGGCGGCCAACTCCGGTTCGACGGAGAAGTCGAGGGGCAGGAGGCGTGCGAGGTAGTCCCGCCGGAAGGCGAGCGCGCTCGTCGGATAGTAAAAGTGGACGTCGTTGAGCAGGTAGGTGGCGCGACGGTAATTTTGGCGTTGTTTGGAGCGTTCGTAGTTATCGCGTATGCGAATCCCGGCCTCGTCGATCAACACCATAGGGCACTGCACCAGCACGGCCTCGGGCCGTGCGTCCCAAGCTTCCTCGTATCGTGCGATCCGTTCTTTAAAATAGAAGTCGTCGCCATCGAGCAGGTGGATGTGTTCGCCGCTCGAGGCGGCAAAGGCGACGGCGATGCCGTGACCTTGGGAGTGTATGCCGGGTCGGGTGCCAATGTGCTTGCCTTCGATGAGGGTGATGCGGTCGCCATAGGCGCGGAGGAGACCGATGGATTCGTCGGTCGAGCCGTCGTCATAGACGATGACTTCGTCCGCTGAACGGGTTTGCGCGAGCACGGAATCCACGCATTCGCGAAGCCAGGGACCGTTGTTGTAGTTGTTAATCAGGACACTAATGCGTGGCATCGGACTAGCCTTTTAGCGAGGTGGTCGGCGGAGCGCGACTTTTAGTCGTGCGAGCGGTAGAGTGAGCCAATTCGGCAACCAGAGGCGCGCCACCTGCTGGAGATAGGTGAAGTTTCTCCAAATCTGGATGGAGGGACGTCCGTGGCGGACGGCGATACGATTAAAACAAAGCGCGCGATCGCGGGTATCGTAGGCGCGGTGGCCTCCGCGCAGGCCGTAGATCTCGACCAGCGAGCCGACACGGACGCGGTAGAGCGAAGTGGGCGTGGGCCGGGTGAGGATCGGGCCGCAAAAAGTCGCGTGCAATGCGAGCTGCATGTCGCTGGCGTAATCCCCGTTTTCTCGTTCGATAATGGGAAAAGCCAGCGCAAGAAAATCGCGACGAAAAGCAAACGCGCTGGTGATGTAGAAGTAGTCGGTCTCGTGGTGACGGTAGATGTCGGCGAGATAGTCGCGGCGGTGTTTCCGGGCCTCATAGAATGGGCCTAGCAGAACGCCGGCGGGGTCTATGCGGGTCATCGGGCCCTGCACCATTACCGCCTCGGGTTTTTCGGCCCAGGCAGATTCATAGTCGGCGAGGTGGGTCGGAGTGTAGGCATCGTCGCCATCCAGAAGGTAGAGGTGTTCGGCGGTGCTGGCGGCAAACGCGGCGATCATGCCGGTGCGTTGCGAAGCGCGGCCGGAGCGCGAGAAATTATGCGCTCCGGCAAGCAAGGTGATGCGTTCACCGTAGGAATGGAGAATAGCCAGCGAATCGTCGGTGGAGCCGTCGTCATAGACGATGATCTCGTCGGCGGGATGGGTCTGGGCGATGACGGAATCAACGCACGCGCGCAGCCAGCGACCGTTGTTGTAGTTATTTATTAATACACCGGTGCGAGGCCGGTCCGTGGACTGGGTATTCATGACTGAAGGAGCTTTCTTCGAAGTCGGTGAAACATGTCGCGCAGTCTTGGGGAGACGAAGGCGCGGGCACATTCGGTGAAAAATAGGTGGTTATGCCAGAGCAGCAGCGGCCGGGCACCCAAGGCCAGCGCTTTACGGTTATAGTAGCGATTCCGGCTCCACATTTCCGCGAGAGGCCCTCGGCGGTGTGCCCGCCACATCGAGTCTGGACGCGCCCTCCAGTAGGATTGAGCCTCTGGGACGAGGTAAACCGGAGCGTAGAGCGGCGCGATAGAACAAAGCCGCACGTCGATGTGCAGGAGCAGTCCATCGTTTATATTCATTGGCAGGACGCGCCTCAAGTAGGATCGCGTGAACGCCAGTGTGCTCGTCGGATAGTAGAGATTACAATCATGCAAGCGGTAGGTCTGTTGCCAGTAGTCGAGGGCGTGCTTATGCGGCCAATGGCAGACATCGAGCGGCCGACCGTCGGATGTGAGGTTCTGGCAGGGGGAGTGAAGGAGGGCTGCCTCCGGCATCCGAGCCCACGCCGCCTCGTAGTGGCTGATTTTATCGGGGAAAAAGACGTCATCGCCGTCAAGCAAGTAGAGGTGGTCCGCAGTGCTGGCGGCGAAGGCGCCTGCGACCGCGTGGGTTTGGGAGGCGATGCCGGAGCGCGTGAAATCATGCGCTCCGGCAAGCAAGGTGATGCGATCGCCGTAGGATTGGAGAATAGCCAGCGAATCGTCGCTGGAGCCGTCGTCATAGACAATGACTTCGTCGGCGGGACGGGTCTGGGCGAGGACGGAATCAACGCACGCGCGCAGCCAGGGACCGTTGTTGTAGTTATTTATTAAAACGCCGACTCGTGGCATGGGATTGCACTTAGGTTGAGTTGCGAACGAGACGGACCTTTAGACGAGCGAAGGGCAGGGTGAACCAATTTGGTAGCCAGAGACGGGCCAATTGCTGGAGGTAGGTGAAGTTACGCCACAACCGAAGGGGCGGGCGGCCGTAGTGGGCGGCGACCGTGTTGAAACAGCGCGTGCGTTGGCGGGTGTCGTGGACGCGACGACCGCCGCGCAAGCCGTCCCGTTCGGACATTGAGTCGGCGTGGATGCGGAAGACGGCGCTAGCGGCGGGCATGGTGATGATCGACCCGCAAAAAACCGCATGCAGCGCGAGGTGGACATCGACGTAGTAATCGAACCCGCAATTCGCGATGATGGGAAAAGCGTGGACCAGGAATTGGCGTTTAAAGGCGAACGAGCTGCAGATGTAGAAGTAGTCGGTTTCGCTATGGCGGTAAATGTCGGCGAGGTAGTCGCGACGGTTTTTTCTAGCTTCGCGGTAGGGACCAAGGGCACGGCCCTCCGAATCGATAAGAATCATCGGACACTGGAGCATGACCGCCTCGGGGTGGGCCGCCCAAGTGACCTCGTAGTCGAAGACGTGGGTTGGCAGGTAAGTGTCGTCGCCGTCGAGAAAGTAGATGTGCTCGGCAGTGCTTTTGGCGAACGCGGCGCGGAGGGCGGCGCGTTGCGAAGAACGGCCGGAACGAGAGGAATCGTGGACGCCGGCGATGAGGGTAATGCGTTCGCCATAGGATCGCAGGATGGCGAGGGAATCGTCGCTGGAGCCGTCGTCGTAGACGATGACCTCGTCGGCGGGATGGGTTTGCGCGAGGGCGGAATCAACACAGGCGCGAAGCCACGGGCCGTTGTTGTAAGTATCGATGAGGATGCTGACGGAGGACATGCCCGTGTTTTACTCTACGGTAGGACGAGCCGACGGTAGAGCGCGACATAGCGATCACGCATGAGTTCGGGGGACCAGAGTGCGGCGCGGGCCAGGCCGGCCTCGGCGAGGCGGTTGCGGTCAGGCCA
>JBEGTN010000377.1:0-3630 GCA_041179405.1 Verrucomicrobiota bacterium | reverse complement strand
CGCGGGTCGGCGTAAACGTCGGCAATGTTCAGGAGTTCGTCGGTCGCGAGCACGTGGCCCGCGATACCCTTGCCGCGTGGGACCACGATGGTGCGCGACCCCTCGCCCATCGCCACCTTCGACCAGAGGTCACCTGTCTCCGGATTAAGGAGGAAGAGGGACGCGCGATCGGCCTTCATGACTTTCGACGCCATGAGCACGATGCGTTTTATCAGGCCCAGGCTGCCCTCGTCCAAGGACGAGAGGTCGGTCATGTCCAGGAACTCGTTCAACTGCCGCAGCGAGCGCTCGGCAACCCGGCTGCGTTGCACGCTTTGGCGGAAACGTTTGCTGGTCTCGGACAGACGTTGCGCGACGAAGGGCGGATAGAGCGTCGGCAGCTCTTCAAAGAGCCGGGGCAGGGCCGCGAAGGGCAAGCGCAGGAGCCGGACCGAGGAGGTCGCGCGCGCGCTCGCCGAGCGGGCGCTCGCCTCAAAATACTCCGCCTCGCCAAACATCTCCCCTTGCTCGATCGAGACCAGCGGCAGCTCTTCGTCACCCCACGGCAGGTAGAGCAGGAGTGTGCCGTGGTCGATGATGTAGAGGTCGTGGGCGGTTTCGTTCTGTTCGAAGAGAATCTGACCTGGCGACAGCGTGCGCTCTCCCATGTGGCAGGCGACTCGGGCCAGGGCGGTGTCGTCGAGCCCCGCAAAGGCCGGGCAACGTCTCAGGCCGGGGAGAAACGTCTCCGTATCGGGCGGTGGGATGGAGGCGGCGGCCGGGGGGAACTTTGAACGCGGTGGGGTGGCCGAAGAGTCAGACATGGTGTGGTGAAAGCACGCGCCTGCCTAGTTAGGCAAGCCTGCTTCCAGTCAAGCGCCGGCCTCCACACCGGCGCAGCGGCAAACCAGGTTGCGGCTCGGCGGGCGTTGAAAATCTCCATTTGGGCAGACTCGATCAGGGCATGGATTCGGCGCCCGGCGTTTCGATAGGCCCCCGCAAGTTCTTTTGTTTTTCGACGTTTCCGGCGGGCAAGCGCAAGGGCGGAGCCGTTTCGTGGTTTGTGGCATTTTCCGAAGAACGCGCGAAGCGCATTAGCTACTTTCCGGAAAGGGGTCATGGATTACACCTCGGGACTCGGCCAAAAATAAATCGTCAAATCTACTTGGTCTTGAAGTGTGATCCAGCGTCAGCGATTTCAGTCATTTATCTGTGGTAAACTCCTGCATCGCGTCCTTGGCTGGCACTCCAATCCAGGCGCATTTTTGGCGGTTTATTCCCGACCGAGTCCCTTACCCACCGAAACCATCGAAGAACTGATTTTATGAATACGAAAAACGGGCTGGTGATCTGGACGAATGCGGCGCTTGCGGACGGTCCGCGGGCGCGGCTAGTGGCGGCGGCGGCGGCGGGCGGGCATCGGCTCGTGGTGTCGGCGCAGGCATCGGCCTCGGTGCTGGCGGCGGGCGGCGAGGATCCTTTGCTAGCGGAGGCGGACGTGGCCTTCGGGCAACCGGACGCGGCGGCGTGCCGTCGGCTGGCGCGCCTGAAGTGGATCGCGCTGACTTCGGCCGGCTACACGCGCTATGACAACGAGGAGACTAAGGTTGCATTGGGCGAGCGCGGGGCGGTGCTGACGAATGCGTCGTCGGTCTTCGCCGAGCCCTGCGCGCAACACGCGTTGGCGATGATGCTGGCGCTCAGCCGCCGGTTGCCGGACGCGGTGGCGGAGCAACGCGGCGGCAGGGAGTGGAAGTATTTCGAGAACCGGGCGGCGTCGCGATTGCTGAACGGGCAGACGGTGCTGTTGCTGAGCTACGGGGCGATCGCGCGGCGGCTGGTGGAGTTGCTCGCGCCCTTTGGGATGAAGATCTACTGCCTGCGGCGGCGGACCTACAGCGAGGCGGGCGTGCATGTGATCGCGGAGGAGCGGTTGTCGGCGGTGCTGCCGCTGGCGGATCACGTGGTAAATATCCTGCCGGAGAACGAGGAGACGCTCGGCTACGTGAACGCGCGACGGCTGGCGCTAGTGAAACCGGGCGCGTATTTTTATAACCTCGGACGCGGGCCGACGGTGGACGAGGGGGCGCTGATCCGGGCCTTGGAAAGCGGACGGCTGGGCGGGGCGTATTTGGATGTTTTCGCGACCGAGCCGCTGCCGCCGTCGAGCGCGTTGTGGACGGCACCGAACTGCTGGCTCACGCCGCACACGGCGGGCGGGCGCAACGATCAGGACGACGCGCTGGCGGATTTGTTTTTGGGCAACCTGGCGAAATTCACGGCGGGGGACGCGGGCGCGATGCGGGATCGGGTGTATTAGGCGGCTCCGCCGCCAGATTAAGATGAAAGATTAAGGTTAAGGGACGGAGGGCGGAGAGGCGCGGGGTGGGGGCCCGTGGGTAGCGGGAGCATCTTGCTCCCGTGCTCGCGGAAGGGAGCTGGAAGCTCCCGCTACTTTGGCACGCGCATCAGGCGGGCGACGGGTAGGAGATCTTGGTGTCGCTGACGGAGAGGACGCCGCGGGTTTGGAGGGCGGCGACGATGCCGCGCAGGTCGTCTTCGCTGAGCGGCTGCTCCTGGCCGAGCAGGGCCTGGATGGTGCTCTGGAGCGTTTTTAGGCGAGCGGGGCGGCTCTTGGGGGAGGCTTTGAGGCGCTTGGAAACGTAGTCGGCGCGCTCGCCGGTTTCCGTGGGCGGGGTGCTTGATTGGGCGACGGCTTTGGCAGAGGCGACGGGAGCGGGTTTGGCGGCGGGTGCGCGTGCGGGGCGAGGCGGCGGAGACTGAAACGCGGCGGCGTCGGGCACGCGGCGGACGCTGGTGCCCTGCGCGGCGAGGTGGACGACGAGCGGGTCGAAGCCGGTGTCTTTCGAGACGATGAAAAAGCGCGCGCTCGGGTCCTGGGTGGAGAGCTGGCCGAGGTAAAAGGCGAGGTGGAAATCGAGGGCGTTTTTGCCGCTGCCGGACATCTCGACGTAGCGTGCGCGGGTGCCCATAGCTTGCACGGCGAGCACGAGCTCGCGGGGGAACTTGGTCTGGGTTTTGCCGATGAAGATGAGCAGCTCGACGGACTCGTCGCGGGCGAAGTCGGCGTGTTGCAGCGGGGTGTTTTCGGAATCGACGAGGATGTAGGTTTTCATCGGTGGTGTGATGTGCAAGTGGGACGGAAGGCCGGAATTTTTAACCACGGATAAACACGGATGCACACGGATACAGATCAACTAAACTAAGCCTGCTTGAACTCCGAACTTCGTTATCCGTGTGCATCCGTGTCTATCCGTGGTTCACTCGGTTTTTGTTTTTCTACTGTGGTCAGTCCTCGCGGTGGTGGCGGTGGCGGAAGGGCTGGGCGGCGTGCTCCTCGGCTTTTTTCTTCCAACTGGGTTTGCTGGCGACGGCGCTGGGTTTGCGGAGGGTGGGGGCTTTGGCGGCCTGCTCGCCCTTGAGCTTGCGGTAGTTTTCCAGGCGCGAGGCGGGTAACTCGCCCGACGCGATGGCGGGGCGCACGGCGCAGCCCGGTTCGTCCTCGTGGAGGCAATTGGTGAAGCGGCAGCGGAGCGCGAGGGTGACGATGTCGGCGAAGGCCTCCTCGACCGCGACGTCGGCGTCCCAGAGCTGGAGCTCGCGCATGCCAGGGGTGTCGATGATGAGGGC
>JBEGTN010000376.1:0-3522 GCA_041179405.1 Verrucomicrobiota bacterium | reverse complement strand
ACGAGCCGCATCAACCATATGTCGGTAAAGACCCAGCCGCAGGACACCGACAAATTCCCCATCATCAAGCAGCTCATCGCCGACCACGTGGACCTGGCAAAGATCATCGCGAGTGTGTGAGCAGGGAAACGGCTCCATCTCTTATTGTAGGCTTAAACGTAAGTTTAAGGTTCCGTCTTTCATCAATCCCTTGAACTCACGTTCAAGCCTACCCGGCGTCCCCTATTCTCGCCTCGTATTCACTCTTCCCCGTAGGCTTGAACGTGAGTTCAAGTGCTGAAGTCCTTCCTCTCAACCCTACGCCCATGTGTGACCAAGCCGCGTCCGTTCCATCCGCCGCGCGACGTGCCCCGCAGCAACTCCCTCGCCTGAACTCCGCTTGGTATCAGGGCACCGCCCTCGTTCTCTGGACGCACCCGCTTCGAGATCGCGAGACCGGCTGGCTCGACACCGGATTTCATGCCCGTTTTCGCGAGCTACTCACCCACACCTGCGCGAGACACCAAATCTCCTGCCCGGCCTACGTGCTCATGCCCGACCACCTGCACCTCGTCTGGCTCGGCATTTCCCCAGGCACCAATCAACTCCTCGCGACTAAATTCCTACGCGAACACCTCGCGCCCATGCTAAGCCCGCATCGTCTGCAACCCAGGCCCACGACCACGTCATGCGCGATGAAGCCCGCACCCGGGGTGCCTTGGCAAGCACCTGCCATTACGTCTTTGCTAATCCAGAACGAGCGCAACTCGTCCAAAACTGGTCGGCCTGGCCGCACCTCGGTGCGTTGATCGCGGGTTACCCCAATCTCAACCCGCGCGACGAAGATTACTGGGCGCGCTTCTGGCGGATTCACGGCAAGCTCACCGCTTCGTTGCCTGCATCAATCCCTTGAACTCACGTTCAAGCCTACCCGGCGCCCCTGCCACACACCCTCGCCTCGCATCCACTCTTCCCCGTAGGCTTGAACGTGAGTTCAAGTTTCCACCCACCCACCCTCATCGCCACTCGTGTCTCGGATAACGGCGGCTCAACTCGGTCTTCACTGTCGGATACATGTCGCGCCAGAAGCTGGTCAGGTCATCCGTCACCTGGATCGGGCGGTAGTTCGGCGCCAGCACATGGATCTTAACCGGCACCCGGCCGTGGCCGAGGGTAAACCTGCCGTCGATACCATAGAGTTCTTGTATCCGGGCGGCCATCACAGGAGGCCCTTCTTTGGCGTATTCGAGCTTGGCCTTGCGGCCGTTGGCCATCGTCAGCCGCTCCGGCAGGTAGTCGTCGAGCACCGCCAGTTGCTCCGCCGTCAGCCAGTCGCGCAGCACCGCCATGATGGCTGACTTGTCCTTGTCTTTCACCGCCCGGGCACCGAGTTCGCCGTAGCACACCTGCTCGATCAGCGTTGCACGATCAGCTTCGGTGAGCGGATTGACTTCCAGTTCGGGAAACCATTCCGCCAGCCGGTTCACCCGCGTGATCCATTGCTCCACGCTCTCGTCCCAGGCCTCGATTACGATGCGGCCCGCGAGCACTTCCTTGGTCAGGAGCGCCGCCGCCTCGCCGGGCGGGGCCTCGTCGCCGCTCACCTTGGCCTCCAGCACGAGATCACGAAAACGCCGCTCGCGACGCGTGATCACCCGCTTCGCCTGTTCGTCGTAAACCACGCCACGCGTCTCGCGGTAATCCGCGGGAAACAGCTCCTTCAGCCACGGCTCTTCAACTCCTGTCGCCAGGGTGAGCAGCGTGCTCACCTCGCCATCGCCGCGCCCGATCTCGCTCACCTCCGCCACCACTAAAAGCGGAGCCTTCTGAATCGCGCTCTCCCTGGCCAGCACCCCGCGTCGGGCGTGGACCAGTTCGCAACGCAGTGTGCCGCCGTCGAGGCGTTTCGCCACTTGGTCGGAGAAGCCCGCCAGCACACATTTGCGCACCGCTACGCCGTCCAGCGGTTTATCGGATACATCGAGCCCTTCCTTTTGTGCGATCTCCAGAAACGAAGCAAACAGCGGCCCCACCGCCCGCGCTCCTTGCGCATGGATACCCAGCCGGCGACACGCATCGATGCCGTAGTTGGCCTGGTCGGCGAAGCGCCACGCCCGCATGAGCAGGAAAAAATCGCTTTCCGTTTCCTCGCCCAGCACTTCGTCGCGCGCATCGTCCACCGCCCGGGGTAGACCGCGCTGTAAAAAACTCCGCCCCTGGGTGAGCGCGGCCATGAGCGCCACCGGTCGCACGCATCCGCGCGCATCCGCCTCGATCAGCATCCGGGCATAGCGGGGATGCACCGGAAACCTCAGCATCCGCCGCCCGACCTCCGTGATTTGTAGGGGCGCACCTTGTGTGCGACCGCCTCCGCGTTCGCCCGCGCCCAGCGCCCCCAGATCCGCCAGCAGCATCTCCGCCCGTTCCAGCGCCTTTGCCTCGGGTTTTTCGAGCCAGGGAAACCCCGCCACGTCGTCGATGCCGCTCGCCTTGAGGGTCAGCACGACCTCGCTCAAATCCAGCCGTTTTACCTCGGGCAGTTCCTGCGCCGCGCGCCCCGCGTGCTCGCGCTCGGTCCACAGGCGCACGCAACGTCCCGGCGCGGTGCGTCCTGCCCGCCCCGCACGCTGGTCGGCGCTCGCGCGCGAAATCTTTTCTACCAAGAGCGTGTTGATGCCGCGGTTTGGATCAAACTTCGCCTGCCGGGCCAGCCCTGCATCCACCACGATGGTGACACCGTCGATGGTCAGCGAGGTTTCGGCTACATTGGTTGAGACGATTATTTTGCGCGCACTCGTGCGGGCAACCGCGCGGTCCTGCGCCTCGGGCGGTAATTCACCGTGCAAGGGGAGCACCGCGCAACCGTTCAGCGCCCGGTGCCCGCCGAGCGCCTGCACGGTGCGGCCGATCTCATAGGCTCCCGGCATAAAAACCAAAAAGTCCCCTTCGGTCTCCGTCGCCACCCGCGCACACTCGCGCGCCGCGACGTCCCACACCGCATCATTCTCAAAATTCACCGTCTTCGCCAGATACTCGATCGCCACTGGATAACTTCGCCCCTGCGAGGTCAGTATCTCGCAGGGTGCCAGATAATCCGCGAGCACCGCTGCATCGAGCGTCGCCGACATCACCACAATCTTCAAATCCGGTCGTGTCGTGGCCTGAATCTGCATCGCTCTCGCCAGTGAGATGTCACCGTAGAGATGCCGCTCGTGAAACTCGTCGAACACCAACGCCGCCACCCCGCGCAGGCGGGTATCGAATGACATCTGCCTGAGCAAAATGCCCTCGGTGACGAAGCGCACGCGGGTTTTTGCCGACACCCGTGACTCCAGCCTGATCTGGTAGCCGACCTCCTGCCCGAGTTCGCAGCCCACCTCCTCCGCCACGCGTCGCGCCAACATGCGCGCCGCCAAGCGGCGGGGTTGCAGCACCACGACCTCGCCCGTCTCCAAAAATCCATGCGCCCGCAGCATTTGCGGTATCTGGGTGGACTTGCCCGAGCCCGTGGGCGCCTGCACCACCACGCGCCCCTGCGCGCGC
>JBEGTN010000375.1:0-5440 GCA_041179405.1 Verrucomicrobiota bacterium | reverse complement strand
AGCCCGCGCCGCGTAAGCCCCGGCAAACCCTCCGCCCGCGATCACGACATCAAAGTGCATCCCGTCCACCAAACCGCCTCCCCTCCCCGACGCAATTCTCCACCGTTTTATCCGTGCCCCCCCCCCCCCGTGGGAACGCCGAGCTCCAGCACGGCCCTCCGCCGCTACCCCCGGAGGCTTGATCGGGCGTTCAAGTAAGTCCGACCAACCTGACTCCGCCCACCGCCACCTCCCCTTCAGCCTAGAAACCGCAGTTAGAGCATTTTAAGAAATGTCGTAGCCGTTCAGAGGTAGGGCGGGACCGCTGGGCGCGCCGCGTTGGCGTGGTAAATACCTGAGAGGCACGGCGGCGGTCCCAGTCCCGCGTGCGGGACCCTACCTTTCAAGTCGTCATTTTGGTTACAGTTTTATTCGAAATGCTCTAGAAACAGCCGTTTAAACCGACTGCGGATTCTATCGCCGGTTTTAGGCTCAAAGAGGAGTGGGTATAAAAGGCATCATTCTTCACGGTTTTTTTACAACTACGGCCTCGCAGAAAACTAATCCCTCGGGTTGATAGGTAGTAAACCCCACCGCACCACCATTATGGGCCATCCTCTTCGCGCGCTTCTCGGTCTTCTCCTCTGCACCCTTTTTCTGGGTTTCTCACCCTTCGTCGGTCGGGCGCTCGCCGACGAGGTCCCCGCGATTTCCGTCCCGCCCTCGTCATTAAGCGCCGCCCCCGGCGCCTCGGTCGCCCTGTCGGTCACGGCGACCGGCACCGCGCCCTTGAGCTACCAATGGTATCGCGGCGCGTCCGGCGACACCGCGTCCCCCGTGCCCGGCGCGAGCGGCCCGCTGCTCGTCACCCCCGCGCTCTACGCCACGACCTCTTTCTGGGTGCGCGTCACCAACGCCACCGGCGCCGCCGACAGCTCGGCCGCCGCCGTTACGATCACGGTTCCTTCCGCTCAGATAGCGCTCTTCGCCACAGGCAGCAACTTCTATGGCCAATTCGGCGACGGCACCACGACCAGCCGTCTTTCACCTGTCCCCGGCGACCTGGCGGGGAATGCAAGAGCCTTCGCGGCCGGTGCCTGGCACACACTTTTCCTTCACGAGGACGGCTCCCTCTGGGCTGCGGGCATGAACACCTCCGGTCAGCTAGGCGATGGCTCCGTCACCAATCGGGCGACGCCGGTCTCGGTCGCCACCGGTGTGATTGCCGTCGTCGCAGGCGACAGCCACAGCCTTTTCCTAAAGAGCGACGGCACCCTGTGGGCCATGGGAAACAATTCCTACGGCCAGCTCGGGGACAGCACCACCACCCAACGCAACAGCCCAGTGTCCATCGCCACGGGCGTCACCTCTATCTCGGCCGGCACCAGCCACAGCCTTTTTACCAAAACAGATGGCTCCCTCTGGGCCATGGGGCGCAACAATCAGGGACAGCTCGGCGACACCACGCTCACCAACCGCTCCACCCCCGTTCAGATCGCGACCGGCGTGGCCTCCGTCTCGGCCGGCGGTGAGTTCACCCACTTCGTCAAAACCAACGGCTCTCTTTGGGCGATGGGCTATAACCTAAACGGCCAGCTCGGCGACGGCACCACCACCCGTCGCAGCACCCCCGTGTCCATTGCCACCGGCGTGGTTTCCACCTCGGCCGGCTCCACCCATTCCACGTTCATCAAAAGTGACGGCTCCCTCTTTGCCGTGGGCCAAAACGTCTACGGCCAACTCGGCGACGGCACCACGTTCGACCGCACCACCCCGGTCATTGTGGGCACCAACGTCTCCTCAGTCTCGGCCGGCGCCCAGTATTCCGTTTGGCTGAAACAAGACGGCACCCTCTGGGGCACCGGCATCAACACCAACGGCCAGTTAGGCGACAATACGAACTACGCGCGCGCCACTCCCGCGCAGATCGCCACCGGCGTCTATTCCGCCAAGGCCGGCGGGAACCACACCGTCTTCCTTGCCGCCGTGCACAGCGTCACTTTCGATCTCGGCCTTCTTGGCAACCGCGACGGCGGCGGAGCCCTCGTGCAAACCGTCCGTCACGGCACCTCCGCCATCGCCCCGACGTTCACCGTCGCCAGCGGCTGGGCCTTTACCGGCTGGGATGTCGCGTTCGCGGCCGTCACCGACGACCTCACCGTTACCGCACAGTATGTCGTGCCGACCCAACCCGCCATCGCCGCACCGCCGGCGGATATTTCCCCTGCCTACCGTTCCCACGCCATTATCTCTGTAGTCGCCACCAGCAACGCCCCTCTCGCCTATCAATGGTATATCGGCGAGTCGGGTGACACCTCGGCCCCCGTCGTGGGCGCGACGAGCGCGCTGCTTGTTACGCGCCCCCTCACGGCCACCACCCGGTTCTGGGTGCGCGCCACCAATGGCGGCGGCTCCGCCGACAGCCCGGCCGCCACCATCACGATCACGCCACCCACGCAGCTCCTCGCCCTCGACGCATCCGGCACCAATAACTACGGCCAGCTCGGCACCGGCAACACCACCGCTCTGGCCTCCCCCGTCCAGGTCGCAGCCCCTGTCATAGCCATCGCCGCCGGCGGGACCCACAGCCTTTTCCTGCGACCCGACGGCTCTCTTTGGGGCATGGGCTTCAACGGTTACGGCCAGCTCGGCGACGGCACTTCGGCCAACAACCGCCTGCTGCCCGTGCAGATCACCACCAACGTAGCAGCCCTCGCCGCCGGCGAAAATCACAGCCATTTCCTCAAGACCGACGGCACTCTTTGGGGCATGGGTTACAACTTCAACGGCGAACTCGGCGACGCCTCCACGACCTCGCGTGCCACCCCGGTGCAAATCGCTACCGGCGTCGCCGCTGTTTACGCCGGTTATTCCCACAGTCTGTATATCAAAACCGACGGCTCACTCTGGAGCATGGGTAGCAACGCCGGCGGCCAGCTCGGCGATGGTTCCAACACCAACCGCACCAGCCCGGTTAAAATCGCCACCGATGTCGTCTCCGCCGACGCCGGTTATTATCATTCCGTATTCGTGAAGGCGGACGGCACCCTCTGGGCGGTCGGGCAGAACCTCAAAGGTCAGCTCGGCGACGGCACCACCATCCGGCGTCTGGTCCCGGTGCAGATTGCCACTGCCGTGCGCTCGGTTCACGCGGGCAGTGACCACACCGTGTTTCGGAAAACCGATGGATCGGTCTGGGCCACGGGAAGCAACTCGGGGGGCCAGCTCGGTGACGGCACCACCACTACGCGCCTCGCCCCCGTGCCCTCCGCCACCGGTCTCGGTGTGCTCTCCGCCCTCGCCGCCAGCTCGAGCGAGACGTGGTTTCTCAAGACGGATGCCACCCTCTGGGCCACGAATGGCACTGGCTTTCTCCAACTCGCGAGCAGCGCCGCCACCATGGACCTCGGCAGTGGGCATCGATTGTTTCTCGGCCATGCATCTACCGTGACTTTCAATCCCGGCGCGCAAGGCACCCGCACCGGCGGCGGCGAACTCGTGCAGATCATCCGCAAGGGCCGGAGTGCCACCGCCCCTACCCTCGCAGTCTCCTCCGGCTGGGCCTTCGACGGTTGGGACGTGGCATTCGATAACATCACCGCCGATCTCACCGTAACCGCCCGCTACGTGGTGCCGACCGCCCCCGTAATTGTCACGCCGCCGACCGATGCCGAATACCCTGCCGGCTCGCTTGCCAGCCTCGCCCTCACCGCCACCAGCAACGCCCCCTTCGTGCCCTTGGTTTACCAATGGTATCTAGGCGAGAGCGGCGACACCTCCCAGCCAGTCCCCGGTGCGATCAGTCGCCGCCTGCTCACCACTCCGTCCGCCGCCACCAGCCGGTATTGGGTTCGCGTCGTCAACGCCGGTGTGCCCACCGACAGCCCGGCCGCCACGCTCACCCGCACGGCAGCGCCGCCGCCATTCGTCCTTAGCGCAGCGGGCTACAACAGCAACGGCGCGCTCGGAGACGGCTCCACCACCAATCGCTCCACCCCCGTGCAAATCGCCACCGACGTGCTCACCATGGCCGGAGGCTACAGCCACACTCTTTTCGTCAAGACCGATGGCTCCCTCTGGGCCACGGGATACAACTCGTTCGGCCAGCTCGGCAATAGCTCCACCACCAACCGCACCACCCCTGTATCGGTCGCCACCGGCGTTATCGCCGCCTCCGCCGGCAGCTATCACAGCCTCTTCCTCAAAACTGGCGGCTCCCTTTGGGCCATGGGAACTAACTCCGCCGGCCAGCTCGGCGATGGCACCACCACCAACCGAAGCACCCCCGTGCAGATCACCACCAACGTCGCCGCCATCGCCGCCAGCGGTGAATACAGCCTCTTCCTCAAGACCGACACCACCCTCTGGGCCATGGGCTATAATTACTACGGCCAGCTCGGCGATGGCACCACCACGAGCCGAAGCAGCCCCGTGCAAATCGCCACCGGCGTCGTCGCCATCGCGGCGGGCGGCATCCATAGCCTGTTCCTGAAATCCGACGCCTCCCTCTGGGCCGCCGGAAGTAACGGCTCCGGCCAGCTCGGCGACGGCACCACCGTCCAACGCCTCACCCCCGTGCAAGTCGCCACCGACGTCATCGCCATCGCCGCCGGCTCCGAACACTCCCTTTTCCTCAAGGGCGACCACACCCTGTGGGCCATGGGCAAAAACGACTCCTCCCAACTTGGCGACGGCACTACCATCAACCGCGCCACCCCCGTGCAAATCGCCACGGATGTCACCGCGTTTTCCCCCGGTAGAACCCACTCCTTCTTCCGCAAAGCCGACGGCACCCTCTGGGCCGTAGGCAACAATTCCTATGGGCAGCTCTGCGACGGCACCACCACCAGCCGCGCCACCCCGGTGCAGGTCTCGCCCTCCGTCGTCGCCGTCGTCGCCGGCGAGTTGCACAGCCTGCTCGGGCGGACGACCCACGCCGTCACTTTTGACCTCGGCTCCCTCGGCACCCGCACCGGTGGCGGCGCTCTCGTGCAAACCGTGTTCGACCTCACTGCCGCCGTCGCCCCCACCCTTACCGTCGCCAACGGCTGGGCCTTCTCCGGCTGGGATGTCGCCTTCTCCGCCGTCACCTCCGACCTCACCGTCACCGCCCAATACATCGTCCCTCCCCCGCCCACCCTCACCTCCCTGCCGCAAAGCGTCGCCCGCCCCTTCGGCACCTCCGCCGTCCTCACCGTCGCCGCCACCAGCAACGCCCCCTTCCTGCCCGTCCTTTTCCAATGGTATCGCGGCGAGAGCGGCGACACCTCCTCCCCCGTCGGCGGCGCCACCGGCCCGCTCCTCGTCACCCCGGCCCTGCGCGAGACAAGCACGTTCTGGGTGCGCGTGACCAACTCGACCGGCCCGGCGGACAGCCCGGCGGCAACGATCACGATCCCGGCCCTGGTTGAGGCTTTCGCCCTGGGTGCCACGGGGCGCAACAGCTCGGGCGAACTGGGGG
>JBEGTN010000374.1:0-8844 GCA_041179405.1 Verrucomicrobiota bacterium | reverse complement strand
TGGAAATAATAATCGAAAGAAAGAAACAGAAGCAGCTTTGACTAGAGCAAATGATATTCAGCGAAATTTTCGCAATTATCTTGTCGATGATATTGCTAGATTTAAGTCCAATTCGATTCGCGATATATTGGCAGGGAGAAAGGATCAGCGACAGTTGGCGATTGGTCACATGAAAAAATTGCTGGCCGAAAATATTGAATCGGAGCAAACATAAGTCCGCACAGGAGGTCCAAGCCGTTTTCAGGACCCCATATCGTCATCTTGCAACGCCGGGTTGACCATCTGATCCGTATCCGCCACCTTCCGCCCATGGTCCTTTCGCTCCAGCAAATCACCGAAGCCGCGCTTCACCTCTCCGAGCGTGAACGCCTGGGTGTAACCGCCGCGCTCTGGAAAAGTCTGGGGGGAAATGACGAGGCATTGGCCGATATTCAGTCTCTGGCGCGTGCCCACGAACTCGACTCCGGCCAAGTTCAGCCCAAGTCCCACGCCGACGTGTTCCGCAACGCCCGTGCCGCGCTCGGATGAACCGTTGGTATCATCCCGAATTCGAGACCGACCTGATTTCCGCCTCCCACTATTATGAAATGCAAAGCGTCGGGTTGGGCCGTTCTTTCATAGACGCCGCCGAGGCCACCGTCGAAACGATCATGCTCGCCCCGCAACGCTGGAGACCGAGCGCAGTGGAGGCATTCGACGCCTGCAGCTCGACCGCTTCCCGTTTCTGATCCGCTACCGCATCTCTGTCGATACCGTTCAGTTTTTGAGCATTCTGCACGGTGCCCGCCATCCCGACACAGGCACCGACCGCACCTGAAAAGGGCGGGCCAAAGGGGCCGGGTCGGCGTCAGCGGGCCAGCGGGCGCGTCAGCACCGCAACGCCGTAGCGGGGCAGTTTTGCGGTCGTCACTTCGCCGCCGGCCAGCACGTCGGTCATCGCTTCGGGCAGCGCGATCTCTTGCGGACCCTTTGAGAAATTCGTGATCACGAAGACCTCGCGGCCCGCGCCGACGCGGCGGCTCACGCTCACGCCGGCGGGGGCGGGGATCGCGCTCGCCGTCGCGACGCCGGCGTCGGTCAGCCAGCTTTGCGCGACTTTGGTCATCAACGCGCTGTCCAGGACCGCGCCCAGATAGGTGAGGGTGCCCTTGCCGACGGTGCGCCGGATGGCCGCCGGTTCGCCGCTCAGCCAGGAGTTGCCGGCGCCGTAGCGCAGCACGACCTCGGTGTCGGGGGAGAGCCGGTTGAAAAACTCGGCCCAGACCGTGGCCTTGCCCGCGCCCCATGCGCCGGCGACGGGCACGTCTTCCAGCAACGCATAAAACTGCTCCACGCGAGCGCCGAGGATCGGTGCCAGCGGGCCGGGTTGGCGCTCGCGGTTGAGCGCGTTGGAGTCGTTTTTCATGCCGGTGCGCGGGCCGAGCACGAGGTGGCCGCCGGCGCGCACGTAGTCGCCCAACCGCGCCGCGAGCTCAGGGGAAACGACGTTGAGGCTCGGGGCGACGACGAGTTTGTAGCGCGAGAGGTCCATGGCGGGCGTCACGATGTCTACTGCCTGGGTCGGCTCGCGCAGCGCGCGGTAGTAGTCGATGAGGATCTGCATCTGGTCGTAGCGGCTGCTGAAGGGGTTGAACTCGATGGCCCAGCGGCTGTCGTAGTCGTGGATCAACGCGACCTCGGACACGGGTTGCGTGCCGGCGAGCACCGGGCCGGCCTTGGCAAACTCGACGCCGGTCTGCGCGGCCTCCGAATAGACGGGCACGGGCTCGCCGTCGGGGCCGACGAGGGAGCCGTGGTATTGCTCCTGGCCGTTGAGCGCGCTGCGCCACTGCCAGAAACCGATGCCGTCGGCGCCGTGGCCGACCGCGTGCCACGCCATCGCGCGCGTCTCGCCGCGGTCGAGGGAGTTGCTGACCGTGCCCCAATCGACGAAGCCGGGCGGCATCTCCAGCACCCAGAAGTTTTTCTGCTTCCAGCCGCGCACGAGGTCGTGCGAAGCGCCGCTGCGGAGCGGGTCGAGATGGCCGGTGCCGTTCTTGGTTTTGTCGAACCAGCCGGAGCCGAGATACTCGTCCCACGAGATGATATCGAGGTCCGAGGCGATGAGCTGGCGGTTGAAACGATTGGCCCAGCCGAGGCCGCCGAGGTTGGTCGTGGTGAGCTGGCGCGGCTCGACGTGGCGGCGGAGCGCGTCGATCTGGTTGCGTTGAAAATCGCGCCACGTGTCGGTGACGAAGCGTTTGTATTCGAGCAACAGTCCGGGGTTGGCGCGGCCGGTGGTCATCGGGATCTGGTTCCAGCTGGTGTAAGTCTGGCTCCAGTAGGCGGTGCCCCAGTTGGTGTTGAGCGCGTCGAGCGAGCCGTATTTTGCCTCCAGCCAACGATGGAAGCGGGTGCGCGACTCCGGGTCGAAGGAGTCCTCGGTGTATTCGTTGCCGATCTGCCAGGCCACGACGTTCGGGTTGTGGCCAAAGCGCACGGCGAGCCTTTCGACGATCTTGCGGCAGAGTTTACGGTATTTCTCGCTGCCGATGGAAAAATGCCGACGCGAGCCGTGCTGGAGCTGTGCGCCATCCTCGCCGACGCGCAGGATCTCGGGATACTTGGTGGTCATCCACGCGGGCGGCGTGTCGGTGGGCGTGCCGATGATCGTGACCATCCCGTGCCGCGCGGCGGCGGTGACGGCGCGCTCCATCCAGTCGAGTTCGTAGCGGCCCTCGGCCGACTCCAGCGAGCTCCAGGCGAACTCGCCGATGCGCACCATGTTGAGCCCGGCGGCCTGCATGCGGGCGAGGTCGGCCTCCCACTCGGCCTCGGGCCACTGCTCGGGATACCAGGCGGAGCCATATAGCAAGGGCGGGATCGGCTGGGGCGTCGCCGCAGGCGCGGCGGGAGCGGCGTCGAGTCGAACGACCACGAGGGCGAGCAAGAAGGCGAGGAAGCGGGGCAGGTTCTTCATTGAAACGAAAATCAGGGACGGAGCGTTTGAGGACAAGTTTCGCCTGTGGCGGACCGGATCGGAGGTATCTGGCATAGCCGCGTGCGACTCCAGTTTATTGAACCGTGTCCGATTTTTTGCCTTCACGTCGGCCACGAAAGGCCAGGCGGCGGACTGGCCGGAGTTTGCGGGGGCGGGGAGGGCAGGGAATGAGAGTTCGCCTCAACCGCGCGGGGAATGCATAGTGGTTTTGATCGGGGCAAACCCTCTACCCGGCACACCTCAGCACTCAGGCAAAATCATGAAAAAGATCCTTGTTGTTTTCTGTTTATTCATCGCTTCGCGCTGTCTTGCGGATGACGGGCTCACGGCCTTTCAAACGGGATTGCAGTCCTTTCGCTCCACGGGCGCGGAATCTTTACTTCGCAGTTGGTTGAACACCGAGGAACAGTCCAAAATCGCCCATATCCGGGAGGATCTGACGAAAATCACCAAGGGGCTCGGACCGGTGGTCGATACCCAGATTTTCAAACCGAAGGCGCTCGGTCCGCACGTCCTCCGGCTCTACGGGGTCATCTATTTCGAGAAGAAACCGCTCTGGATTCGCGCCGAGTATTATTCGATCGGAGAGCACAGCGGGTTCACCTCCCTCGAATACTCTCTGAGCGCCGATGATATTTTACCCTTGGAGTGGGCGAGCACCCAGTGAAATTTCGCCCTGCTTCCGCCCCTCGCCTCCGTCTCCGCCCCATGAAACTCCGCCCCCTTTTCCTCCTCCTGCTGGCCGCAGTCGCCCCTCTCTTCGGTGCTTCGACCGAAAACTTGTTCCTCTCCGGTCATGGCAGCGACGATGCCCAGCCGTGGGATTTCTACTGCACCGCCGGTCGCAACAGCGGCGTCTGGACCAAGATCCCCGTGCCCTCCTGCTGGGAGCCGCAGGGCTTCGGCACCTACGACTACGGGGTCGAACTCCGGCCGAGCAAACGTATGCCGCTCATGCCGCCGGCCCCGGCCGAGCAGGGCCTCTACCGGCGCGAGTTTACCGTGCCGGCGGATTGGCGCGGTCGCGTGGTGCGGTTGGTGTTCGAGGGCGTGCTCACCGACACCGAGGTGAAGCTCAACGGCCAGCCGGTCGGCCCCGTTCACCAGGGCGGGTTCTACCAATTTAAATACGACCTCACGGACCGCCTCCGCTTCGACGCGCCGAACTTGCTCGAGGTCACCGTCAGCAAGCGCTCGGCCAACGCCAGTGTGAACACCGCCGAGCGCATCGGCGACTACTGGAACTTCGGCGGCATTTTCCGCCCCGTGCGTCTCGAGGCGCTGCCGGCGCAATTCATCGACCGCGTGGCGATCGACGCGCGGGCTGACGGTGCGTTTCGCGCGGATGTTTTCCTCGGCGGGGCTTTGCCCGCCGGCACCGAGGTCGGCGTGCAGGTGAAAACGCTCGCTGGCGAGCCGGTCGGGCCTGCCGTCACGCTCCCCGTCGCGGCCGCCGTGTCCGGTTCGGCGCCCGCGACCTTGCGTTTGCAAGTGCCCGCGCCCGCCGCCTGGAGCGCCGAGACGCCGCAACTTTACCTCGCCGAGTTTACGCTGCGCGCGGGCGGTGACGCGACGGTGACGCACACCGTGACGCAGCGTTTCGGGTTTCGCACCTTCGAGCTGCGGACGGGCGACGGCCTCTATGTCAACGGTCGCAAGATCACGCTGAAGGGCGTCTGCCGTCACAGTTTCCGCCCCGAGACCGGCCGCACCCTCTCGCTCGCGGCCAACCGCGAGGACATCCGCCTGCTGAAGGAGGCCAACATGAACGCCGTGCGCATGTCGCACTACCCGCCCGACGCCGAGTTCCTCGATCTCTGCGACGAGGCCGGTCTCTACGTGCTCGACGAGCTCGCCGGCTGGCAGGGCTGCTACGACACCCCGACCGGCCGCAAGCTGATCGCGGAGATGGTGCCGCGCGACGTGAACCACCCGAGCATCCTTTTCTGGGACAACGGCAACGAAGGCGGCGAGAACACCGAGAACGACGACGAGTTCGCCAAATACGATCCGCAACAACGCCCCGTCCTACACCCCTGGGGGCTGTCCTTCCGCGGGATGAACACCCGCCACTACCGCGAATACGCCGAGACGGCGAAGTTCGCCGACGGCCCGGACATCTACATGCCCACGGAGTTTCTCCACGGCCTGTTCGACGGCGGCCACGGGGCCGGGCTTGAGGATTTCTGGGCGTTGATGGGCGAAAAGCCGCACGCCGCCGGTGGTTTTCTCTGGGTGTGGGCGGACGAGGCGGTGGCCCGTTCCGACGAGGGCGGCCGGCTCGACGCGCGCCGCGACCTTGCGCCCGACGGCATGGTCGGCCCGCACGGCGAGAAGGAAGGCAGCTTCAACACCGTGCGCGACATTTGGTCCCCCGTGCAGGTGCCGCTACGGGAGCTGCCGGCGGATTTCACCGGCACCCTGCCGGTGCGCAATCGCCACGACCACCTCCGCCTCGACTCCGTCACCTTCGAGTGGCGGCTGATGAACTTCGCCCCGCCCGGCGCGCTGCTCCACCACCGCACTTTGCTGGCGCACGGCCGGCTTCCGGGCCCCGACCTCGCTCCGCGCACCGACGGCGAGTTGACGCTTCCGCTGCCGGCCGACTGGCGCGAGGCGGACGTGCTTTACCTCACGGCGCTCGATTCGCGGCAACGCGAGATCTGGACCTGGAGCTGGCGTTGGAAGCACTCCGCCGCCGCCATCGGCAACGCGCTCGCGCTCAAGGAGACCGTCGCCACCACCAAGAAGGGCGACGAGGTCATCGTCACCACCGGCCGCAACACCGCCCGCTTTAACAAAACCACCGGTCTACTCGCCGGTCTGGAGCGCGATGGGCGCCGCGTTTCGTTGTCGCAGGGGCCGCGCCTGACCGCCTACCGGCGTGTCGCGCGCAGCTTCGTGCCCGTCGTCCAGGACGCGGGCCGGCTCACCTCGTTCACCACGCGGCGCGAGGGCGACGCGGTGCTCGTCACCGCGACCTACGACGGCGCGTTTCGCCAGGTGCGCTGGACCGTGACGCCCGACGGCGACGTGCGGCTCGACTACGAGTTCAAGGGCCCCGGCCTGGTGGACATCCTCGGCGTGGATTTCGACTACCCCGAGGAGAAAATGAAGTCGAAGGAGTGGCTTGGCGGCGGCCCGTATCGCGTGTGGGCGAACCGCCTGCGCGGCGTGCAGCTCGCGCGTTGGGAAAACGACTGCAACGACCCGATCCCCGGCATCAGCTGGGCCTACCCCGAGTTCAAGGGCTGGTTCTCCGGCTGGGAGTGGATGGCCTTCTCGACCACCGAGGGGCGCTTCGCCTTCATCAACGACGGCGGTCAGCCCTACGCCGGCGTTTACTCGCCGCGCGACGGCAAGAACAACCCCGTGCTCGCGCTCCCGCGCCTCGGCCTCGGCGTCTATCAGGTGATCCCCGCCATCGGCACCAAGCAGTCGCTGCCCGATGCGCTTGGCCCGCAAGGCCAGCCGCAAAACATCACCGGCTCGGTCAAGGGCTCGCTCATCATCCGTCTGCTCGATCTGCCGTGAAGCTCCGCCGCCTGCTTTGCCTCGGTCTCGGCGCGCTCGTGCTTTGCCTCGCGGCCTGCGTTTCCATCGTGCGCACGTCGCCCCCGCCCCGCCACGAGACGCGCCTCGATACCGGCTGGCTCTCCATCGCCGAGGATTATACAAAATCCCCATTGGAATTAGATTCTGCCTTGGGGTGGGGCGCGACCGCTGGGCGCGCCGCAGACGCGGCGATCACTCAAGAGTCCTCGCGGCGGGCCCAGCGGTCCCGCCCTACCTTAAATCCAAATGCAGGGGCTCATGCCGACGCCGCCGTCCCGGATAAATACGCCGGCTTCGAGCGCCCGGATTTCAACGCAGCCGCCTGGTCGCACGTGGACGTGCCGCACAACTGGGACGACTACGCCGGCCTGCGCCGCCTCGTGCATGGCAACCGCCACGGCACCGCCTGGTATCGCCGCGAGTTCACGGTGGCCGCCACCGAGCGCGGCCGCCGCGTGTATCTCTTTTTCGAGGGCGTCGGCTCCTACGCCACCGTCTGGGTCAATGGCCGCCCGGCGGGCACGCACGCCGGTGGACGCACCACCTTCACGCTCGACGTCACCGACCTCGTGAAAGTCGGCGAAGCCAATTTGCTCGCCGTGCGCGCCGACCATCCGGCGGGCATCACCGACCTGCCTTGGGTCTGCGGCGGCTGCTCGGCCGCGCCCGGTTTTTCCGAGGGCAGCCAGCCGATGGGAATTTTTCGCCCGGTGACGCTGATCACGACCGAGCAGGTGCGCGTCGCGCCCTTCGGCATTCACGTCTGGAATGACGCCGACGCCACCGCCGAGCGCGCGACGGTGCATTTTACGACGGAGTTCGCCAACCACAGCGCGGCCCGACGTCTCGCGGTGGATTCGCGTGTCCTCGATCCGGCCGGCCGGGAGGTCGCGGCGCTGCACACCGAGGGGGATTTCGCGGTCGGTGCTTCGACGACGACGGGCGCAGTCGTATTGCCCAAGGTGGCGCTCTGGTCGTTGACCTCGCCCTCGCTCTACACCCTGGAAACCACGATCCGCGAAGGGGAACGCGTGCTGGATCGCGTCACGACGAGCTTTGGCATTCGCACCCTCCACTGGCCCGATCCGGCCGCGCCGCAGAGCAGCCCGTTCCTGCTGAATGGTGTGCCGGTCTTTATCAACGGCACCTGCGAATACGAGCATCAGCTCGGCGCCAGCCACGCGTTTTCCGAGGAACAGATCCGCGCCCGCGTCAGCCAGATGCGCGCCGCCGGGTTCAACGCTTTTCGCGACGCGCACCAGCCGCACAACCTGCGTTACCAGGATTACTGGGACCGCGATGGCCTGCTCTGGTGGCCGCAGTTCGCCTCCCAGATCTGGTTCGATACGCCGGAGTTTCGCACGAACTTCAAGGCCCTCCTCCGCGACTGGGTGCGCGAGCGTCGCAACAGCCCCTCGCTCGTGCTCTGGGGCCTCGCCAACGAGAGCAAGCTGCCGCCCGACTTTGCGAAGGAGTGCGTCGCGATCATTCGCGAGCTCGATCCCACGACCTCTTCGCAGCGCCTCGTCACGACCTGCAACAGCGGCAAGGGCACCGATTGGAACGTGCCGCAAAACTGGACAGGCACCTACGGTGGCGACCCCGCGACCTATGCGGACGACCTGCGCCGCCAGCGCCTCGTCGGCGAATACGGCGCGTGGCGCAGCCTTGGCCTGCACAGCGAGGGCGGTTTTATCATGGACGGCATTCGCGGCGAGTCGCGGCACGACGCCCTTATGGCGCAGAAAATCCGCCTCGCCGAGTCCGTGCGCACGGAGGTGCCGGGGCATTTTCACTGGCTCTTCGCCACTCACGAGAATCCCGGCCGCACCATCGGTTCGCGCGGCCAGCAGGGCAGCGACGGTTGGGAGCCGCTGGATCGCCTCGGTCCGGCCAACAACAAGGGCCTGCTCACGCTCTGGGGCGAGCCGACCGACGCGTTTTTCCTCTATCGCGGCAGCTACGCGCCGAAGACGGACCCGATGGTTTATATCGTGTCGCACAACTGGCCGGACCGCTGGGAAGCCCCCGGCGTGAAGAGCGGCATCGAGGTCTATTCCAACTGCGACGAGGTCGAGCTGTTTAACGATGTCGGCGCGCGTTCCCTCGGCGTGCGGCGCAACGGCGGCCCCGGCGTGCCGTTCCGTTGGGACGAAGTCGAGATCGCGACCAACGTGCTCTACGCCGAGGGCCGCGTCGCCGGCCGGGTCGTCGCGCGCGACTCCATTATCCTGAAAAACCTGCCCGAGACTCCGGGCAGGCGCGCGCTGAACGGTCCGGCCAAGGTTACCACCGTCGGCGAGCCGGGC
>JBEGTN010000373.1:0-2980 GCA_041179405.1 Verrucomicrobiota bacterium | reverse complement strand
CAACCCATGTCCAGAATCGTCCAAAAATACGGCGGCACCTCCGTAGGTGACGTCGAACGCATCAAAAAAGTCGCCGCCCGCATCAAGGGTTACCGCGAGGATGGCCACCAGGTCGTCGTCGTCGTCTCCGCCCGTTC
This sequence comes from Verrucomicrobiota bacterium, assembly GCA_041179405.1. Classification (GTDB taxonomy): domain Bacteria; phylum Verrucomicrobiota; class Verrucomicrobiia; order Opitutales; family Opitutaceae; genus IMCC26134_A. Next base: position 2,843 of record JBEGTN010000373.1, on the reverse strand, counting down.
CGGCGTCACCAACGAGCTCATCGCCCGCGCCAAGGCCGTGTGCGATAACCCCGACGAGCGCGAGATGGATCAGCTCCTCTCCATTGGCGAGCAGGAGACCATCGCACTCACCGCCATGGCCCTCCACGGCCTCGGCGTCCCAGCGATCTCCTACACCGGCGCGCAGGCCGGCATCGTCACCGACGATGTCCACACCAAGGCCAAGATCCAAGGCATCGACGCCACCGACATCGAGGCCGACCTCGCCGCAGGCAAGGTCGTCATCGTCGCCGGCTTCCAGGGCATCACCACCGACGGCCGCATCTCCACCCTCGGCCGTGGCGGCTCCGATCTCACCGCCATCGCCCTCGCCGGCGCGCTCAAGGCCGACAAGTGCGAGATCTACACCGACGTGGACGGCGTTTACACCGCCGACCCCCGCGTCGTCAAAGACGCCCGCAAGCTCCAGGAAATCAGCTACGACGAGATGCTCGAACTCGCCTCGTCCGGCTCCAAAGTCATGCAGTCGCGCTCCGTCGAGTTCGCGCACAAGTATGACGTCGTTTTTGAAGTTCGCTCCTCCTTTAACTACAACCCCGGAACCATCGTGAAAAAAGAAGTCGCCTATATGGAAAAAGTCGTCGTTCGCGGCGTCGCCGTCGATAAGGACCAAGCCAAGGTCGTTATCTCCAACATCGCGGACCAGCCCGGCACCGCCGCCAAGGTCTTCACCGCCCTCGCCGAGGCCAGCATCATCGTGGACATGATCGTGCAGAACGTCGGCCGCAACGGCGTGGCCAACCTCACCTTCACCGTGCCGCTGACCGACACGCACAAGGTCGGCCCCACGCTCGCCCCCGTGCTCGCCGCCCTCGGCGGCGCGCAGGTCGCCATCCACGACAACATCGCCAAGCTCTCCGTCGTCGGCGTCGGTATGAAGACCCACAGCGGCGTCGCCGCCACGCTCTTCACCGCGCTGGCCGAGGCCGGGGTGAACATCGAACTCATCAGCACCTCCGAGATTAAAATCTCCGTCATCATCGACAAGGCCAAGGCCGACGACGCCGCCCGCGTCGCCCACAAGGCCTTCGCGCTGGAGACGCTCTGAGCAGAAGAGAAGAGCGACAGAGCGACGGAAGCACAGAACGACAGGATTACCGAAAGCCGAACATGGGAGCGATCAGGCACTTCACGGATCTGATCGCTTACCAGAAGGCGTTCGCTTTGGCGCGAGAGGTTTTCAAGACCACAAAAACGTGGCCTACGGACGAGCGGTATTCGCTTACGGATCAGATCCGGCGCTCAGCTCGTTCCATCGGTTCCAATATCGCTGAGTCTTGGGGCAAGCGCCGTTATCGCGCTCATTTCGTCAGTAAGCTTACCGACGCCGACACTGAGCGCTTTGAGACCGAGCACTGGCTGCTCTGCGCGCTCGATCACGGCTATATCGATCAAGCCACGTTTGATCGGTTGCTCGACCTACTAGCCGAAGTGGGCCGCCTTCTGGGTGGGATTATGCAGAATCCCGACCCGTTCATTCTGCCTCCCTTCGGTGATTCCGCCCGAGGCTGATCAGTTCCTCTCTGGCTTCGGTCGTTTCGGTTCGTCCTTTTCTGTCGCTCTGTCCTCTTTCGTTCTGTCGTTCTGTCGTTCTGTCTTCTGTCGCTCTCTTCAGCATGCGCTACATCTCCACCCGCGGTCTCGCTCCCTCCCTCGGCTTCTCCGATGCCGTCGCTACCGGCCTTGCGCCCGATGGCGGCCTCTACCTGCCCGAGACCCTCCCGCAGTTCACCGCCGCTGACCTCGCGGGTTTCGCCCCGCTCTCGTATCCCGAGTTGTGCTTTGCGTTCATGTCGCGCTTTGCCACCGACATCCCGGCCGAGACTCTCCGTGCCCTTATCGCTAAGAGCTATACGACCTTTTCCCACTCCGACATCGCCCCGGTCGTGAAGCTCGATGAGAAGACCTACGTCCTCGAACTCTTCCACGGCCCGACTCTCGCCTTCAAAGACTTCGCCCTCCAGCTCCTCGGCAACCTCTACGGCAACCAGTGCGCGGTGCGCGGCCAGACCATCAATGTCCTCGGCGCCACCTCCGGCGACACCGGTGCGGCCGCCATCCATGGCCTGCTCGGCAAGCCAGGCACCGCTATTTTCATCGTTTATCCCGACGGCCGCACCTCGCCGCTCCAAGAGCGCCAGATGGCCTGCACCGGCGCGAGTAACGTCCACGCCCTCGCCATCACCGGCACCTTCGACGACGCCCAGGCCGCTCTGAAGGAGCTCTTCGCCGACCAGGAGTTCCGCACCCGCCACCGCCTCAGCGCGGTCAACTCCATCAACCTCGCCCGCATCCTCGCCCAGTGCGTTTATTATCTCTGGGCTTACCTGTGCTTGCCGGCCGACGTGCGCGACGAGATCGAGTTCGTCGTCCCTACCGGCAACTTCGGCAACGTGCTCGCGGGCTGGCTGCTCCAGAAAATGGGCGTGCCCCTGCGCGGCTTCCGCGTCGCCACCAACCAGAACGACATCCTCCACCGCCTCTTCACCACCGGCGACTATCGCACCTCGACCGTCACGCCCTCGCTCGCGCCGTCGATGGACATCCAGGTTTCCAGCAACTTCGAGCGCTTCCTCTACTACAGCGTCGGGCAAAATCCCGCCAAGGTTCGCGAGATCATGGAGACCTTCAAGACCACCGGCGCCTACACCTTCGAGGCCTTCAACCGCGACACCTTCACCGCCTCGCGCTGCACCGACGCCGAGATCCCCGGCATCATCCGCCAGGTGTATCAGGACTTTGGTTACATCGCCGACCCGCACACCGCATGCGGCTTCAAGTCGCTCGCAAAGGATCGCCCGAGC
>JBEGTN010000372.1:0-3477 GCA_041179405.1 Verrucomicrobiota bacterium | reverse complement strand
GATACGGAGCGGTGACAAAGTAAACGCCCACCGCCACGACGATCCACGGGCCGGCGGAGTAGTGGCTGAGCATGGCTGCCGATAGAGCCGAGAAGCCCAACGCACGATAGTGGCGTCCGTCGGGATCACGCAGACCGGCGAGCAGAAAATAGACTCCGGACAAAACCCAGAATGCCGTGATCAGTTTGGTCCACGCGAAAGTCAGGTTTTGCATGACCATGGGATTGAGCATGAGCACGGCGCAAAGCATCAAAGGGGCGGCCGTGTCCGGTCGGGCCCAACGGCGGCAGAGCAGCCAGGCGGGGAAAATGATCAGGGTGCCGAGCAGGGAATTGAATACCTGGAAGTCAGCGAATTCACGGCCGCTGAGGTGCATCAATACCGCCGTGACCACGTTCGCCAGCGGAGGGCGGGCGGAGAGTGAGTAGAGATTTTTATAGAAGTGCCGGCCGGCTTCGCCGCCATGCAGAAAAAAGAGCGCGCGTTCGTAGTGTTCCAGCCAGTCGGAGCACCAACTGCCGCCCGAGTATATGAGCACAAATCCAAGCAGGCCGATGGTCCAAACCGCAAAAATCATCCAGGCGCCGCCGAGTTTGCGCAGTTCCTTGTCTTGCAGGAACGGCTTCAGGCGGTGTCTTCCCGCCAGGAGCGACGTGACGAGGAGGACAGGTAATGCCCACCAAAGCGCGCGCGGAACTCCGGTTACATGCACGGTAAATCCGGTTAAAAAAATCAGAAATAACGAGCTGCCTATACCCGCTGTAAACGCCTCCGCCGGTGAAAGTTTTTTCCACAGCGGCGCAATCAAGAGAGCTGCGCCGAAAACCAAAAGGATGAAGACGGCCAGATCCCAGATCAGTGTGGTCATCTTCGGGGAGAGGTGGGGCTGCCGGGTGCGCAGGCTAGGCGCTCAGGTCCAGCCAGTCCGGGTGGCTGCGGGCGTGGGCGGCGATTTCGTCGAGGATGGAGTTCAAGGGCGTGCGCGGACGCCAGGCCCAGGCACGCTCGGCGGCGGCGGCATCGAGCACAACCCAAGGCAAATCGTAGGGTCGGGGCTCGGGGTCGGAAGAGATCGAATGCGGACCCAGTTGCTCTGCGCACCAGGCACCGAGCTGACGAAGCGACAGGGCGGCGGCGGCTCCGCCGGCGACGTTAAGCACGCGCGGGGCGGTGGTGCCGGCGGGTGCGTCGAGCTGGGCGAGCAGGAGCGGCGCGAGGTCGGCGGGGTGCAGGCAGTCGCGCACCTGGTGGCCCAGGCCGTCGAAACCGATATGGCGCAGTGGGCGGCGGGCGGCCCAAGAGTGTATCCAATAGCTGAATATACCTTGATCCGCCCGGCCGAACTGGCCGGCACCGGCGAGGACTCCGCAGCGGTTGATCCAGACGGGGAAACCGAAGGCGTGGCCGTATTCGAGGGCCATGAGCTCGGACGCCCGCTTGGTGGCGCCGTAGAGCGAGACGGGCGGCTCGGTGGAGAAGGTTTCGCCTATCCCGGCGTGAGTGATGCCGGTGGGCAAGGTGCCGGCGGCCAGGGCGGCGGGATCGGGGGCATAGGCGCCGCGATGAACGATCACGGGCAGCGCGGCGAGCGGGGGAATGGAGTAAACGCGGCTGGTGCTGAGCAGGGTGAAGGAGGCGCGGTGGCGTTTGCAGTATTCGAGCAGGTTGAGCGTGCCGGAGAGGTTGTGCTCGACGAGCTGGCGGCTGCCGGGGCCGGGGCCGATGCCGGCGAGCACGCTGGGGTTGGCGGCGCAGTCGATGAGGGCGTCGGCGGCGGGCAGGACGTCCACATCAGAGGTGCTGCGCACGTCGCCGTGTTCGACCCGGATGCCGAGGGCGCGCAGCGGTTCGAGATTCAGGTGACTGCCGCGGCGGGAAAGGTTGTCGAGGCCGATGATCTCCAATCCGGGGCGCTCGGCGAGCAGGGCGCGGGCGAGAGTGGAGCCGGCGAAGCCGCAGATGCCGGTGAGCAGGATGCGCATGGGGGGGCTCGCGGTCAGCGGAAGAGATTGTATTTTAGTATGGCCCAGATGGCGCGGAAGCCGTCGCGCCAGCCGATCTTTTTGCCCTCTTTATAGGTGCGGCCGTAATAGGAGATGCCGACTTCGTAGATGACGACATCGAGTTTGACGATTTTGGCGGTGATCTCGGGTTCGAAGCCGAAACGGTTTTCCTCGATGGTGATTTTCTGGATGACCTCGCGTTTGAAGACCTTGTAGCAGGTCTCCATATCGGTGAGGTTCACGTTGGTGCACATGTTGGAGAGGAGGGTCAGAAATTTATTGCCGATCATGTGCCAGAAATAGACGACGCGGTGGGCGTCACCGCCGGCGAAACGGGAGCCGAAGACGACATCGGCCTTGCCCTCGACGATGGGTCGCAGGAGGCGGGGATATTCCTGCGGGTCGTATTCGAGGTCGGCGTCCTGGATCAGCACGATGTCTCCGGTCGCTGAAGCGAAGCCGGTGCGCAGGGCGGCGCCTTTGCCCTGGTTGACTTCATGGTAGAGAATTTTGTCCACCAGCGGGGCGATTTCGGTGCGCAGGATGTCGCGCGTGCCGTCGTGCGAGCAGTCATCCACGATGATGATCTCGCGGTCGGCGACCGGTGCGGCGCGCACGGCATCGACGATGGCGCGGATGGTGGATCGCTCGTTGTAACAGGGGATGACAATGGAGAGCTTCATGCGTGGGGAGAGGGTGTGCACTACTGGACGGGGGCGTAAAGCGCCTCCTTGAGTTCAGTGGGAGTGAGTTTGAAGATAAGGATGGAGCCCCCGACGATGTTAACCGGGGTGCGGTCGCGTAGAAAATGACAAATCCGGGAGGTTTGCAGGATTTCGAGGTCGCTGCAGTCTTGGAGGACACGGGCGTGCTCCTCGGAGGTGCGTTCCGAGTGCGGTTTGGCGAGGGCGAGGCGGGCGCGAATTTCCGTGTATTTTTTCTCGTGAATGGCGGTCCACGGGCCGCGAGTCAGGAAGTAGATTTGCATCAAGTTGGTCGCACTGATGGCATACCAACCGGGGTTGAGCGGGGCGGGGTAGTATCTCAGGCCAAAATCAGCCGTGTCATCGCCGAAACGGACTACGTCGAGACCGCGCGCGCGGGGGGAATCGACGCCAAAGTAGCAAAGGTGAACGGGCGCGGGATCGGAGCGGCGCTGGTCGGATTTCAGCCACGCGGCAAGATCCGGCAACCCCTGGCCCCAGTCGTAGGAACTGTCTACCAGGTGCCGATAGCCATTGGTGCCGCCCGCCAGCGGTTGGAAATATGACAGGTAAAAAGGGCGGGCGCGGATGGAGTCATAGACGTGCAGACCAAGTGCCGCGACCAACCCCAAGGCGAGCATCCGGGGTTTGTTTTTGCCCAGCCAGAGCACCGAGGCCGAGGCTAGAATGTAAAACACCGGGTAGGTCGGAACGATGTGCCGGTGCCCGATATTGAGGTGCATGTTCACGGCCATCAGCCAATAGAGGAT
>JBEGTN010000371.1:0-4630 GCA_041179405.1 Verrucomicrobiota bacterium | reverse complement strand
GCACCGCGCTGGATTATCCCGATGTCCTAAGGTTTCCGATGACACTCAAAGGAATCCCGCGCACCCCGCCGCCCGCCCGGACACTATGGGGCAAACTGAAATCGCTCCTGACACCGCGCCGGTCTCGTTGCGTATCGACGCTTCGCCAACCCTGACATCCCCAATCCCTCTCATGCCCAACCGTGAATTTGAAATCGTTGTCACGCCCGACGGCCACGTGGACCTGAAGGTCTCCGGCTATCAGGGCAAACGTTGCCTCGAGGCGATGGAGCTCTTCCGCAAAATCGTCGGCGAGGTCCAGTCGCACGAACCCACCCACGAGTTCTACGCGCCGGAGGAGGACGTGCGCATCCATATCGACCGGCAACACTAGAACTAAACGAACCTAGCCGGATCGAAGGTAGCGCAGACTTCCAGTCTGCTTCGGATATGCAGGTTGGAAACCTGCGCTACTTTTGGCCGCCGCTCTCTTTCAACTCCTCTCGATGAACGCCGCATCCTCGTTTGCCCCGCCCCGCGCCGGCCGTTCGGCCTGGTTTTGGCGTGTCTGGTATGCGGTGTGCCGACACTCGCCGTTGGGGCGGATGCGGGTGCCGGTGGAGCGCTTTCGCGTGGCCCGGCCGCTGCGTGCGGTGGCGGTCGTGGTGGTGCCCGTGCTGGGGATGTATTACTCGTATCGCCGGACCTATTTTAACATCGCGGCGGCGATCTATGGCGTGGCCTTGCTTTTTGCGTTAGCAGCCTACGGGCGGACGCTTGGCGGGGCGGCCTTCGGTCTCTTGATCGCGCTTCACGCCATCGGCATCGCGGCCTACCTGGACACGATGTCGCCGACGATTTCGTTTCACTATCGCTGTGCTCGCAGCCTCGTGCTCGTCGCCGCGATGGCGACCATCATCGGGGTGGGTTTGGGCCGCGTGACGTCGTGGTTTATCCTTCCGATTGAGGCGAAGGAGGGCGTTTTGTTGATCAACCCGCTCGACCATGGCCGGCCTTTGGTGCCAGGCGAAGTGATGGCGTATAATCTGAAAGGGGGCTACGGCGGGGGTATTGCGATAGGAGGAGGAATCTATCTCGGTCAGGTGCTGGGCGGTCCTGGCGCCTCGGTGCAATTCGAGCCGGTTTTTTACGTGGTGAACGGCGTGCGCCATCCCTCGCTCCCCCACATGCCGAAGAAGGGGAAGGTGGTCGCCAAGAGCGACCAGCTCCTGATCTGGCCGACGGTGTTTCATTTCAGCTACAATCCGGGTGCGATCATTTTACCCGAAACCATGGCGCTGGTCCCGGATTCCGCGCTCGTCGGCCGGCCGTATAAACGTTGGTTTTGGCACACCCAGACTCCATGAGCCGCTTTAACAATCTCGAATTCGGTTCAGAATCACGCGAAGAGCCTCGTCGCGAGGTGATCATGGACGAGGCCTACCACCTCGCCGAGGCGGTCAAGTTGTATCAAAGCGGCCGATACGATCCGGCCCTGCGGGCCTACTCCAAGGTGCTCGAGCACAACCTCGCCAACGCCCACGCCTGGTGCGCGCAGATCCGCATGTTGACCGAGCTGGGCGAGCTGCGCGAGGCCAAGCTCTGGGCGGACAAGGCGCTGGAGCGCTTCGCCACCGACCCCGAGCTGCTCGCCGCCAAGGCCGTGTGCCTCGCCCGCACCGGCGAGCCGGGGCCCGCGCTCGCGTTTTCTGACGCCTCGGTCGAGGAGAAGGGCGACACGCCCTACATCTGGCTCGCGCGCGGCGAGGTGCTGCTTTCCCGCAACGACTCCGGCGCGCCCTATTGCTTCGAGCGCGCCCTCGCCCTCCGTCCGCGCGACTGGACGCTGCACTGGCTGGCCGCCCGCATCCACGTCTTCTACGAGCGCTTCGCCCTCGCCCTGCGCCACGCCCGCCAGGCGCTCGAACTCGCGCCCGAAATGGCCGTCGTCTGGCTCGAGGTCGGGCGCTGCGAACTCGCCCTCGGTCTCACCGCCCGCGCCCGCGAGTCCTTCCTTCAGGCGCGGCAGATCGACGTCGCCCTGCCCGGCCTGCTCGAGGCCTTCGAGCACGGCGAACGCGACACTTTTTCCAGCCGCCTTTTCCGGCGTGTCCGGGCCCTCTTCTCATGACGTCAAAGCTCAATAGTCTGCTCGAACTTGTCGCGGCTGAAAACGCCTCCGATCTCCACCTCATCGTCGGCGTGCCGCCCAGCCTGCGCATCAACGGCGACATCATCTTTGCCGACGCCGGCCCGGTCACGGTCGAGCACAACACGGACATCCTCGAAGTCATGCTCAACGACCTGCAACGCGCCGCCTTCGAGCGCGATTGGGAGCTGTGCGTCTCGCTGCACCATCCCTTGGTCGGACGCATGCGCGTCACGCTCTACCGCCGCAACAACGCGCCCGAGCTCAGCATCCGTTTCTGCGGCCACCGGGTTTATACCCGCGAAGAACTTGGCCTGCCCGTCAAGGTCGATGAACTCGCCCGCCGTCGCAACGGTCTCATCCTCGTGACCGGCCCCACCGGCGCGGGCAAGACCACCACCCTGAATTACCTCGTGGACTCCATCAACCGCGAGCGCCGCTGCAAGATCGTCACCATCGAGGATCCCATCGAGTTTGTGCATGAGAACAACCTCGCCATCATCGTGCAGCAGGAGGTGCTGACCGATACGCATTCCTTTGGCCGCGCGCTCGTCCATTCGCTGCGGCAAGACCCCGACGTGATCGTCGTCGGCGAGATGCGCGACCACGCCACGATCTCCACCGCCCTGACCGCCGCCGAGACCGGACACCTCGTGCTGGCGACCCTGCATTCGCCCAGCACCGGCCAGGCGATCGAGCGCATCATCGGCACCTTCGAGGGCAACGCCCAGCGTCAGGTCATCATGCAGCTGGCGAACAGTCTTCAGGGTATCATTTCGCAGGAGTTGCTGCCGTCCATCAACGGCGGTCGCGTGCTGGCCAGCGAGTTGCTGGTGGCCAATGGCGCGGTGCGAAATATCATCCGGGAAAACAATCTGCATCAGCTCGACAACTGCCTCCAGACCGGCACCCGCGAAGGGATGCAGCTCATGGACGCCTGCCTGCACACGCTCTACACCCAGTGCAAGATCACCTATGACGTTGCGCTCAGCCGCGCCCGTTTCCCCGAACATTTCGCCAAGCGCAACGGGTGAGGGGGCGGCGGCCTCACGCCGGTGAATGGAGCCCTTTGCCAACGGCATTCAGGCGACGCCCGACATAGTTTTTCTATCCCCGCGCATGTCCGAGCGACCTCCCTCTTCTCCGCTCTCGCCGCCCCGCGCTGGTCGCATGGCCGGATTTTGGCGCGCCTGGTTCGGCGTGCGACGTATGTGGTTCGCGACTGGTGCCGATTGGTGCCGCAGGGGGGAGATACGCCGCACCAGCCGGATGACCTTCGCGGCGTGTTGCCTGCCGCTCTACGGCCTTACCTTCTCGCCGAATAGTCTGCTGCGCCTCCTCATGCCGCCGGTCTTCGTGGTCGCCCTTCTGGTGGCGGTTGTCGGCTACGGGGAAGGGTTCAGCGCCATGGCCTTCGGCGTTGTTATCTCGATTCACGTCGCCTCCATCGGGGCCTATTTCCAGGCCGTTTCACCGGCCAGCGGCACGCTCCATCGCTTCGTGCGCCAGCTTGGGATCGCGCTGGCGTGCGTGGTGCTCGGTCTGCTTCTGATTCCGCGGGCGATGTCCGTTCTCGTCATCCGTATCCAGACGAGCAGGGGGCTGCTGCTCATCAACCCGTTTGATGGGCGCGCTCCCTACCACCATGGGGAGCCAATGGCTTTTCTCCTTCAAAGCTACGCACGCGGCTTTGACTTGCCGCGCGCGGGTCACGCTGCCGATGAAGAACGTGAACCCGATTTCTGGCAGGTTAACATCTACCTCGAAGGCCATGCCATGGTCCGCACAGGCCTCTATCTCGGCCATGTCATCGCCGTCCCCGGTGAACGGGTGACGTTCACCGATGGTTTTTTCCGCGTGAATGACGGGCCGCCCCGTCCCGCGCTGCCGTTGATGCCCATCCAAGGAGAGCTGCGCGTTCCCGTCTCGCGAGTCCTCGTCTGGCCCGGCGAAGCGACCAATCGAATAATCGGCGGCCGTGATCGCCGCGACTATGCCTTCCCCCCCGAAGTCCTGCTCCTGCGCAAGTCCGCGCTGGTCGGCCGGCCCTATAAACACTGGTTTTGGCTCACGTTGCCCTGAAGCCGGAAACGGCAGTTTCAACCACGGATTGCACGGATGAGCACGGATAGAGCATTTCAAGAAATATCGTAGCCGTTCAGAGGTAGGGCGTGACCGCTGGGCGCGCCGCGTTGGCGTGGTGAATACCTGAGAGGCACGGCGGCGGTCCCAATCCCGCGTGCGGGACCCTACCTTTCAAGCCGTCAGTTTGGCTACGATATTTCTGAAACCGCACCAGCGGATATTTAGAGCAGTATGAGGAGTCACCCGGCGGGTGAGTGAATTCCGCGCTATGATTATGCCGTATAGGTCTTGATCCGTGTTGATTCGTGCGATCCGTGGTCGGTTTTAGGCTGAAGCCGCCGGGGCGGTCTTGTGTAGCAACGGCCGTGCCGGCCGTTCTCCGTCTTCGGAACATGCCCGGCACCGGCGTGGTTACAT
>JBEGTN010000370.1:0-7912 GCA_041179405.1 Verrucomicrobiota bacterium | reverse complement strand
CGAAACGATCTTCCTAGCGTATGTGGAATTTCGGAAGCTCGTGCCGGAAGGACGGCATGCAATGATGCTCGGCGCTAAGTTCGACCCAGACGAATGGAAGCCGACAAATGCCATTTTCATGGATACGCAGATTCTCGAGAAGGCGATGAAGTCGAAAGATTACGGAAAAGAAAAATTAGCCTAACGAAGCACTAGAGCCAACGATCATGGCTCAGTTTGAGCGTTAGGCAAAATCAGAAAATGAAAACCAGGCTTGATGAATTTGCGATAGCGGAACGATTACGCCGACAGGAAGCGGCCTTTCAGCGTTGGAAACATCTTTTGCTCGCGTCAGGTATTCTCCAGCTCACGACATTTGTTGCGGGTATTTATTATTTGAAGTCCCTTATCGCGGACGCCAATGATCCGATGATGTTCGCGGTGGTTTTGCCTTTCGCTATTCCCATGCTGCTTATTCTGAAGATATCGGGGAGCTTAGTCGTCGGTATTTGCTTACGAGATTGGAACGGAAATCAAAATAGAATCATACTTATCAGACTTATCGAACGACTCGAACCCAAAAAATGAGCCTAACCAGGCGCTAGAGGGAAGACGATTGCCTGTCACGCGGCCGAGCCGAAGGGGTTAAGGCGTTAATTGTTAATAATACGCTTGAATTGATATAATACGCCGCGAATAGGAGTGAACTAGGGCGCAAAATACGCTACGAATAGGAAAGCGGGCTTACGCGCTGCCAGTCAGAACGTTAAATTTTACTGTGCGGGATTTATTAACAATTAACACCTCGACCCCACCGTGCAGTCTCCAACTCGTGTCCGTCGATTCGGGACAACCTCAATACACACGGATGAAAACCCTCAAAATCCCCAGAGAAAGAAACCGCTAAATTTCGCTAAATTCTGCCATGGATCGATTTAACGTTAATTAGCGCCATTTAGCGGTTAACTTTTCCGTTGGTTTGATCCGCAATTCGTCCTGTTCCTACGTGGTTAAAAAATCTCCGTTTCCCGATCAGTTTCCCGTTCGACTCCTGAACTTCGCCATCCCGTCGGCTCGATCTCTTGCGCCCTCGCGTCTTCGCGTTAAAAACTTTCTCGTTAAAAATCCGGTCAATTCACACCACCGCCCTTGCCTGCGTGAGGAAACGTTCCCACCTCGGTCTAACCCCCTATCATGAGTTCCCCTGCTCGTCTCCTCCCCCTCTGCCTCGGTCTTGCCGTCGGCGCGTCCGCCTCCTGGGTGCTCCGCCCGCTCGTCCGCCCGCCGGCCCCCGCTCCCGCCCCCCCGCCCATCTCCGCCTCTCCTCCTCCTTCAGCCCTTCGGCCCTTCAGTCCTTCAGCCCTTCTCCTCCTCCCCCCCCGCCTCGCCGGCCCCGACGCCGACGCCGCCCTCGACTCCTACCTCGCCCTCCCCCCGCTCGCCGCCAAGGCCCCTCGCGCCGACATCGCCGAGCGCTCCGGCCGTCTTCGCGCCCTGCTCACGCTCTTGCCAACGTCCTCCCTCGACCGGCTCTTCGCCGCTCTCGCCACCCGCACCGGCGACGCCGAGGGCCAGCTCCGCCGCCTCGCCTTCGATGTCTGGGTCGAGCGCGACGCCCCCGCCGCCGCCCTCTGGGCCGCCGCCCTTGTCCCCGGCGAGGCCATCAACGCCCAAGCCCGCTCCCGCTACCTTACCCAGGCCGCCCGCGCCTGGGCCCGGCGCGACTTCGACTCCGCCTACACCTGGGCCTCCACCCTGCCCGACTCCGCCCTGCGCAAGTCCGTCTCCGGCGACCTGCTCGCCCGCCTCGCCGCCACCGATCCCACCCGCGCCCTCGCCCTCGCCCGCGCTGGCGGCGAGGAGTTTTTGGCCGCCACCCAGCGCGACATCTTCAACGCCTGGGCGAAAAACAACCCCTCCGCCGCCATCCTCGCGCTCGGTGCCCCCCTCCTCGCCGACAACCAAGGCCGCTGGCGCGTCGCCGAGATGCTGGGTAAATGGGCCGTGAGCGATCCGCAAGCCGCCTTCGCCTGGCTCGATACCCAAAGCGGCCTCGATCCCGACACCCTCCGCAACACCCTCTGGTCCCTGGTCAACCAGGTTGCCAACAACGATAAAACCTCCGATCTCCGCCCTTTCGCCGACGTGCTCGCCACCCGCGCCCAGGCCGGCCAGGGCCAGCGCCAGCTCTCCGATCTGCTTCGCAGCTGGTCCGCCCGCGACACCCCCGCCGCCCTCGCCTGGCTCGACTCCATCCCCGACGTCGCCCTGCGCAACGACCTCCTCGCCGAGGCCGCCTCCAACTACTCCTCCGATGCGCCGGAGAAAAGCATCCCCCTCGCCCTGCGTCTCCCGCCCGGCCCCCTGCGCGACAACGCCCTCGCCAACACCCTCGGCCACTGGGCCGACGATAACCCCGACGCCGCCCTCGCCTGGCTCCGCGCCCACGACGACCCCTCGCTCACCGCCGTCGCCGAGCGCATCCAAGGCCAGCTCCTCGGCAAACTCGCCGCCAACGACCCCGCCGCCGCCCTCGCCCGTTGGCAAAACCTGCCCGCCAACGAGGCCCGCATCACCGCCGCTCCCGGCATCGCCAAGGCCTGGGCCAAGTCCGACCCCGCCGCCGCCGCCCGCTGGATCTCCGCCCAGCTCCCTGAACTCCCGAACATCGGCCCCGCCGATTTCGGCAAGCTCTCCCCGAAGGAACAAGCCGACCTCCAGCAAAAGTTCATGTCCTACCAGGGCCATTTTGAGGTCCTTCAAAGCACCCTCTCCACCTGGTCCCGGACCGACCCCGCCGCCGCGGTCGCCTGGGCCGAGGGCCTGACCTCTCCGATGCTCAAAGAAGGCCTCCTGATGAACATGGCCCAGAGCTACGGCCCCTACGACGCCGACACGCCCGACCGCGCCGTCCGCGCCGACCAGATCGCGGCCATCACCGAACCCGCCATCCGCGACCGCGTCCTCGCCCCCCATCTGGAAAACTGGCTGCGCTCCGACCTGAAAGCCGCCCGCGAATGGATCGACACCCACGACGCCCTCTCCCCCGAAAAAGCCGCCGAACTCCTCACCAAAGCCGACCCCTCCCACCCGTGAGCCTCCCCTCCTCTCCCCGCCCTCCCGTCTCCCATTGGTCATTGGGCATTCGTCATTGGTCATTTCCCAAAGTGATCGCCCCCCTCGCGCTCGGCCTCGCCCTCGGTGCCACCGCCGCCTGGTTCGTTCCCCACCCCTCCGCCTCCGGCCAATCCGCCGCGCACTCCGCGCCGCCCGCCGTCCCCACCGCCCCCTTCGCCCTCCCCTCCTGGTCCTGGCGCGAGTCCGCCACCCCGCCCACCCTCGCCGCCGACTCCGCCTCCTCCGCCATCGTGGCCTGGCACGCCCTCCGTGCACCCGACGGGCGTCCCGCCGATTTCGCCACCCGCGCCGACGCCCTCCGCGCCCTCCTCCTCCGCCTGCCCCTCACCTCCTTTCCCCGCTTCCTCGCCCCGCTCGTAGGCGCTAAACTCTCCGAGGACGACCGCTCCCTGCGCCAGATCGCCTTCTCCACCTGGATCGAGTCCGACCCGTCCTCCGCCGCCACCTGGGCCCTCGCCTCCGGCCCAGACCAGCAAGACCTCGCCCGGCAGGCCGTCTCCACCTGGTCCTCGCGCGATCCCCGCGCCGCCGCCGTATGGGCCTGCGCCCTGCCCGACCAAGAGACCGCCCGCCGCTTCGCCGCCCTCACCCTGCCCGCCCTCGCCGCCCTCGACTCCACCCAGGCCCTCGCCCTCGCCTCCGCCCGGGGCGATGCCTTCCTCGACCAGCTCCTCCCCGACCTGCTTACCACCCTCGCCAAAACCGACCCCGCCACCGCCCTCCGCACCTACGGCCCCCGGGTCTGGAAAAACGGCGGCGGCTTCTGGCGACTCCGCCAACCCCTCGGCGAATGGGCCGCCCGCGATCCCGCCGCCGCCATCGCCTGGATCGTCGCCCAGCCCAGCAAGGACAGGGGCGAGATGGGCCAGTGGCTCGGCGAACTCGCCCAGAACAACGCCCAGCGCAACCTCGTCGCCACCGCCCTCGCCACCCAGCCCGGCGTGCCCAACCGCCAATCCGCCCTCGGCAACATGCTCTCCCGCTGGGCCAACCAAGACCCGGTCGAAGCCCTCGCCTGGCTCGATACCCTCTCCGACCGCAACCTCCGCATCGCGATTCTCGAACGCTCCGCCAACATCACCTACTCCGACCACCCCGAGCGCACCCTCCCCCTCGCCCTCGCCATGCCCGAAGGCGCCAACCGCTCCGACCGCCTCGGCCAGCTCCTCAGCCAGTGGGCCACCAAAGACGCCCCCGCCGCCCTCGCCTGGCTCCGCGACAACGCCTCCGCCCCCGGCGTCGCCGCCGCCTCCGACTCCGTGCGCTCCACCCTCCTCGCCACCATCGCCCGCGACGAGCCCGCCACCGCCGTCGCCGAGTGGCAGGCCCTGCCCGAGGGCCCCCTCAAGACCAAGGCCATCTCCACCATCACCGCCGCCTGGGGCCAGACCGATCCCGCCGCCGCCCTCCAATGGAGCACCGCCCAATCCAAGAATGACTACCCGTCCAGCGAACTCGTTTACACCTGGGCGCGCAAAGACGGCCCCGCCGCCCTCCAATGGGCCGAGTCCATTTCCGAACCCAACATCCGTAGCTACGCCCTCAACGCCCTCGCCGGCAACTGGCAGGACAAGGCCCCCCGCGCCGCCACCGCCGACCTCTACGCCCAGATCAAAGATCCTGCCGTGCGCACCCAATTTGTCACCCAGCACGTCCAGGAATGGCAGACCCGAGACCCCGCCGCCGCCAAGTCCTGGCTCGCCGCGCACCCCGACCTGGGCATTAAGAATTAGAAACGCCGAATGTAGCCCCGACCGCCGGTCGGGGTTCCGCTCCGTCCCCCGCCCGCCGCCCCTCCCCCTGGGAACGCCGAGCTCCAGCTCGGCCATCCGTCAGTCCACCCACGCCTCCCCCTCCCACCCTTTTCCGTTTTCCCGATTTCCGCCCTTCCCGCCTTTTCCCCCTCCCGCCCCTTTCCGCTTTCCCGATTTCCGCCCCCGCCCCCGTGCCCTTCCCTCACTCCATGGTAAACACATTCCTCCCCCTGGCTGAAGTCCGCTGGGGTATCCTTGGATGCGGCGACGTCACCGAGGTCAAAAGCGGTCCCGCCCTCCAAAAATGCACCGGCTCCCGCCTCGTCGCTGTCATGCGTCGCGATGCCGCCATGGCCGCCGACTACGCCCGCCGCCATGGCGTGCCGCGCTCCTACTCCGATGCCGCCGCCCTGTGCGCCGACCCCGAGGTCAACGCGATCTACATCGCCACCCCGCCCGGCTCGCACCTTGACCTTGCCCGCCTCGCCGCCGCTGCCGGCAAACCGGCCTATATCGAAAAACCTTTCGGCCGTTCCGCCACCGAAGCCGATGCCATCAACGCCGCCTTCACCGCCGCGGGCCAACCCGTCTTCGCCGCCTACTACCGCCGCGCCCTCCCGCGCTTCGTCAAGGTCCGCGAACTCCTCGCCGCAGACGCGCTCGGCCGCCTCACGGGCGTAAATCTCCGCCACGCCGGGCCCCCGCCGGGCGACAACTGGAGGCTCGACCCCGCCGTCTCCGGCGGCGGCCTGTTCATCGACCTCGGATCTCACGCCCTCGACCTGCTCGACCACCTCGTCGGCCCGATCCAATCCGTCACCGGCCTCGCCGCAAACCGCTCCGGCCTACACCCCGCAGTCGAAGACACCGTCGCGATGAGTTTCCGCACCGCCGGCGGCGCACCCGGCGCCGCCCACTGGAACTTCGCCGCCAGCCACCACGAGGACCTCGTCGAACTCCACGGCACCGCCGCCCGTATCACCTTCTCGATCTTCGCCGATCAACCCGTGCGCCTCCTCCGCGCCGATGGGTCAGAGGAGAGTTTCCCCATTGCCCACCCGCCCCACGTGCAACAACCGCTCATCCAGACCGTGGTGGATGCGCTGCGCGCCGGAGACTCCTCCCGCAGCCCGAGCACCGGAGCAAACGCCCGACGCACCTCCGCCGCCATGGATACCGTATTAGATTCATACTACGGTGGCCGCGCCGATGCTTTCTGGTGCCGCCCGCGCCAGCCAGGCCCGGCCCGGTGAGAGGGGAATCAAGAGTTCCGCTCCGCCTCCAAATTCTCTCCTGGGAACGCCGAGCTCCAGCTCGGCCTCCGAAGCCGCCCCAAGTCACCAGAAACGAGTAACTAGAGTATTTTCTTGAAAACTATAGCTGAAATTCAACCAACGGATTTTTTGCCGCGAAAGAACGCAAGGAGCACAAAGAAAAACTTTTCCTTCGGTATATCTTTTGCGTTCTCTGCGTTCTTTTGCGGCTACACTTCCGGTTAAAATGCTCTAGCTCCGACTGCCCGCTTTCCTCGTTCCGCCTTTCCGTTTTTCCGCCTTTCCCAATTTCCGCTTTCCACTTTTCCCGATGCCTCGCTCCGCTCCTCTCCTCGAAGAATGTTTCCGCTGGTTCGGCCCCGCCGACCCCGTCCCCCTGAGCTACATCCGCCACGCCGGGGCCAGCGCCGTCTTCACCTCCCTCCACCAGATTCCCTACGGCGAAGCCTGGCCGCTTGAGGCCATCCGCGAGCGCAAGGCCCAGCTCGCCGCCGCCGGCCTGCGCTGGACCGCCGTCGAGTCCGTCCCCGTCCACGAGGACCTCAAGACCGGCTCCGGCGACCTCAAGACCCTCCTCGACAACTACACCACCAGCCTCCGCCACCTCGCCTCCGAAGGCGTCCACACCGTCGTTTACAACTTCATGCCCGTGCTCGACTGGGTGCGCACCGACATGCGCCACGTCCTGCCCGACGGCACCGAATGCCTCCTCTTTAACCCGGTTAAATTCGCCGCCTTCGAGCTCCACGCCCTCCGCCGCCCCGGTGCCGAGGCCGACTTCACGCCCGAGCAGATCGAGGCCGCCGGCCACTGGTGGGCCACACTCGACGACGACGCCCGCGACACCTTCATCAAGACCATCATCGACGTCTTCCCCGGCGTGAAATGGGGCCTCACCCTCGACGACATCCGCGCCCGCCTCGCCGCCTACGCCCGCATCGGCCGCGCCGAGCTCACCGCCAACCTTGCCCGCTTCCTGCAACACGTCACGCCCGTCGCCGCCGAGCTCGGCGTGCGCCTCGCCATCCATCCCGACGACCCGCCCTTCTCCGTGCTCGGCCTCCCGCGCATCGTCTCCACCGCCTCCGACATCGACGCCCTCTTCGCCCTCGCCGACCACCCGGCCAACGGCCTCTGCCTCTGCTCCGGCTCCTTCGGCGCACGCCCCGACAACGACCTCCCCGCCCTCGCCCGCCGCTTCGCCCCGCGCATCCACGCCGTCCACCTCCGCGCCACCAAACGCGAGCCCTCCGGCGTTTTCTACGAAGCCGATCACCTCGACGGCGACGTGGACATGCCCGCGGTGCTCCGCGTCCTGCTCGACGAGCAAGATCGCCGCCGCGCCGCCGGCCGCGCCGACTGGCAAATCCCCCTCCGCCCCGACCACGGCCACACCATGATGCAAGACCTCACAAACTACGTCCCGCTCACCCCCGGCTACTCCGCCATCGGCCGCATGCGCGGCCTCGCCGAGCTGCGCGGCGTCATGCACGGCCTCCGCTCCGCCGAAACCCACGCCTAATTCCAATTCGCGTTCAAGATTAGCCTAATGGACGGGGTCTGAAGTGACACAGACATTCCTGTCTGTGTTCAGATACCAGAGGTGAAGCCGCACCGAAGCACAGGCAGGAATGCCTGTGTTACGCTCAGGATAAAGTCTAAGGTTGATCGCGAATTAGAATAAGGCGTTTAACCTAAAACCGGCGATGGAAACCGCGGATTACGCGGATGAACGCGGATATCAGAAAATTGCGAAATATCCGTGAC
>JBEGTN010000369.1:0-3150 GCA_041179405.1 Verrucomicrobiota bacterium | reverse complement strand
CCAGATGGTGACGGAATGGTCAACTTCCTTGAGTATGCCACCAGCCATAACCCGCTGGTTGCTGATGGTCCGGCCTCAGTCATTGGTAGCTCCAGTGGTTCACTCACCCTGACCTACACTGCGGTCGCCGATCCGAAGCTCACTTACACCGTCCAAGGTGTGAATGACCTCTCCGGCACCCCGGCTTGGGCTACGGTTAATCAAACCACTGGCGCTGGCAACGTAGTCGGTTCCAAGACGGTGACCGACACCCAGCTGATCTCGGCCAGCCCGCGCCGCTTCCTGCGTCTCAACGTCACTTACACTCCGTAATCTGACCGGGAACACAGTCTGAAGTTTAACAAAGCTCCCTGGTTAACTCCGGGGAGCTTTTTTATGTTAACACCCACTTGCTTGCTGCGGTTTGTTTATGCCACCGCCCATTGGTTTTAGCTGGTCTAATGTAGGCCCGACCGGTGCTCGGGCTTTTCCTAGAGACCCCGACCACCGGTCGGGGCTACATCGAGCCAAGCTAGAGTCTCATTCCGCTAGATAATTGGTATTACAATATCCATCGCCGCAAAGTCCCGATTTGCCGCGCCACCCTCAAAGTGCCCCAACCTTCCCCTTCACTTCGCTGCCTGTTCGCGCGCATTTCCTGCGAGCGGGACGGTGAGACTAGAGTCGCCGCGCTTCATAGCCTTCGCGCCGATTTGCGTCCGTTTGGCGTCAAATACGAGCAGGGTGACGACATAGCCGTTCTCGATTTGATCGAGGACTTTGGCGTCGATACGCAGCGCTCCGTCTGTCGCGGGCGCGTAAGTGAGGAAGAACTCGATCTCGTTTTGCTGGCCCAGAAGCACGTCGATCGCGGTGACCGGGAGTTCTCGCGCGGTTTTTCCGCCGGTCCAGAGCGAAAGCAACTCTTTGCCGCGTGTTTCCAGACGCGGCCTCAGGGAGGCGAAAGTTTCCGCATCGAGCGCCGCGGCCTGGCCTTCCGTCCCGAGGGCAAGCAGCGCCGACGCCATGTGATTCGACGTCACAACTCTGAGTTCGATACGGTCCGCATGCACGCGGGCGTTGATCGACATTTCCTTTATGTCATGCGCGCTGGCCGCAAGCGGCGCTGTCAGCAGGACAAGAATCCACCCCAGAAAATAAACGACCTGAGAACTCACCGACTTTGTTGTCATGGGTGCAGGCCTGACCGTTACCCCTTATGAACGAACGCTGCAACCGTCTTATCTCTCATGTCGTCCGTTCCGGTCGTAGATGGGTCACGCTCTCGTGCTTGGTCTGGGTTGTCGTTGCGGGCCTCATGGCTGGTTTAGGCTCATCGCCGGTCTATGCCCAGCGGCAGATGGAGGCGCTGAGTCGTGGCATGATCGTGGTCCGCTCCACCAGCACCCAGGCCTACATTGGGTGGCGTCTGCTGGGTGATGATCCCGACGGCATCGCTTTTAACCTCTACCGCTCGGCCAATGGTGCCGCCGCCGTGAAGCTCAACGCCTCCCCGTTGACCGCGACGACCGACTACACCGATAGCACCGCCAGCTTCACCGTGAGCAACGCCTACTACGTCCGCCCCGTGGTCGGTGGCGTCGAGCAGGCCGCCGGCGCCACGTTCACTCTCCCGGCGAACACCGCCGTCGGCCAATCCCTCACCCTCCCTCTGCAAATCCCGCCCGCCGGCACCAACGCCAGCGGCTCCTATACCTATGTCGCCAACGATTGCAGTGTGGGCGACCTCGATGGCGACGGTGAATACGAGATCATCGTCAAGTGGGACCCCACCAACTCGAAGGACAACTCCCAGAGCGGTTATACCGGCGACACCTACCTCGACGCCTACAAACTCGACGGCACCCGCCTTTGGCGCATCGACTTCGGCGTCAACATCCGCTCCGGCGCGCACTACATGGATTTCATGGTGTATGATTTCGACGGCGATGGCCGCGCCGAGATCATGTGCCGCACCGCGCCGGGCACGCTCGACGCCACCGGGGCCTACGTCGGTGGCGCGGCCAAGTGGCAAGGCACCGCACGCCCCGCCTTCAACGACACCGACGATTACCGCAACACCAGCGGCTACATTCTCTACGGCCCTGAGTTTCTCAGCGTGTTCGACGGCCTCACCGGCGGCGAACTCGCGACCGTGCGTTTTTTCCCGCAGCGCGATCCCGACAACCTCATCGACAACCCCACCAGCTCCCGCCTCACCACGCTGTGGGGCGACGGCTACGGCAACCGCTTCGACCGTTTCCTCGCCGCCGTCGCCTACGTCGATGGCCAGCGTCCCACGGGCATTTTTGCGCGCGGCTACTACACCCGCACCTTCCTGACCGCCTGGGACTGGCGCGGCGGGCAACTCACCCAGCGCTGGGCCTTCGACAGCGGCAGCGGTCCGGCCTCCAATCTCGCCTACGCCGGCCAGGGCGCGCACAGCATCAGCGTTGGCGACCTCGACGGCGACGGCAAAGACGAGATCGCCTACGGTGCCTGCGCCATCGACGACAACGGCACCGGCCTCTGGACCACCGGCCTCGGCCACGGCGATGCGACGCACCTCTCGGAGATGGACCCCGATAATCCCGGCCTAAAATTTTTCATGCCGCACGAAAGTCCATCCTCTTACGGTATCTACGGCACCAGCCTCACCGAACAGCGCGACGGCACTCCGCTCTGGGGGGCGCCCGGTGGTGGCGATGTCGGGCGCGGCGTGGCTTTCGATATCGACCCGCGTTACCCCGGCTACGAGGCGTGGGCAACCAACAGTTCGACGGTTTACACGGTCAAAGGCGTGCCTATCACCACCTCCTCGCGGCCGGCGGTGAACTTTGGCGCCTGGTGGGATGCCGACCCGCTCCGCGAACTACTCGACGGCACCACGATCAGCAAGTGGGTGCCCGCGAGCGGCAACACCACGACCCTCCTCTCGATGAGCGGCGTGTCCTCCAACAACAGCACCAAGTCCACGCCCAACCTCAGCGGCGACATCCTCGGTGACTGGCGTGAAGAGGTCGTGATGCGCACCAGCGACAACACCGCGTTGCGCATTTACACGACCACCATTCCCGCCACGAACCGGCTCTATACCTTGATGCATGACCCGCAGTATCGCGAGGCCATCGCCTGGCAGAATACCGGCTATAATCAGCCGCCGCATCCCGG
>JBEGTN010000368.1:0-4735 GCA_041179405.1 Verrucomicrobiota bacterium | reverse complement strand
GCCCTCATGGGCAAAAACCCCAGCAGCACCCGCAACCCCGAGGGCCCGGTCGAGCAAGTCTCCTGGAACGACGCCATGAGCTTTTGCCAGCTCCTCACCACCCGCGAGCGCGCCGCCGGCCGCCTCCCCGCCGGCCACGTTTACACCCTGCCCACCGAAGCCCAGTGGGAATACGCCTGCCGCGCCGGCTCCCCCGGTGACTACGCCGCGCCGGGCGACATCAACGCCCTCGGCTGGCACTCCGGCAACAGCCAGGGCCACCCGCAACCCGTAGCCACCAAAACCCCCAACGCCTGGGGCTTTTACGATATGCACGGCAACGTCCAGGAATGGTGCTCGGACTGGTTCGGCCCCTACCCCGGCGGCGAGGTTACCGACCCACGCGGCGCGACCTCGGGCGTGTTCCGCGTCTATCGCGGCGGCAGCTGGAGCCTGGCTCCGGCTTTCGCCAAGTCCGTCCGCCGCCAGCGCAACGACCCCAACATGCGCGTGCTCAACCTGGGCTTCCGCCTCGCCCTCACTCCATCGAGCGAAACCAGGTAAGCGTAAGAAATCGTTCCGACCGGGAGAAAAAATCACCTCATGGCTGGGGCTTTATCAGCGCTACGAGAAAGCTACTGAGACTGCCAGATTTCCCCGTCCCGCCGCGCCTAGGGCAGGACGATACGCAAACGATAGAAATACCTGCTCGCGCCCACCGTATCCACCGCCGTGACCGTTCCGTCCGATGCCTCCGTCAAGGTAAGACCCGACACATTGCTCCATGCCCCGCTGCCCGTCGCCTGCGCAAGCGTCTGCCATGAAATTAAATCGGTCGAGCCTTCGAGGCTGTAGGTGGCGTCGTTAACCGCGGGATCGCGATGAAACGTGAGCATGGGAGCCGGGGTGAGAGCGAATGAAAGCGGGGCCGGTTCACTCGTGAACGCATTGCCATGCGTGGCGTATTCCATCGCGTTTGAGATGCCATCGCCATCGGGGTCGGCGAGCGGTCCGCTCACGGCATCGTCGCCGGCCTGCGCGCCAAAGATTCTCGTGCGCCACTCACCATACGTCGTCGGCCGCACGCCCTCGACGATGCCATTGCCGACGCTTGTCACCCAGATTTTATCTTGATTCGCCGGATCATAGTAGGCGCGCGACGGGGCGCGGAAACGATACGAGTCCACACGGGAAAACGTCGGCGTGGCGGCGTGCGCATTCTGCGAAATCCAAAGTCCGCTGAAACGGGTGGTGAGTAACAGTTCATCCTTCAGCGCCGCGTCAGGATGGAGGACGCAGCTCGTGGCGCTGCCGCTGAAACTGGCGTCTCCATTCCAGATCAAGGTCCAGTCATCCCCGCCATTTACGGTGCGATACAACCCGCCCCAACTCGCCGGCGTGTCGCCCGCGGAAACGGGCGTCACCACGTTGCTGTCCGTATTCCAGACACAGGCAAACCAGGTCAGACCGGACGGATCATGACGGTCCACGACCACATCGCGCGTGAAGTAGCGCAGTTCGTTTCGCGTCGTCTTGTCGAGCCACGTGCTGCTGTTCGGGGGCAGGTAAAAGATACCTGAGGTGGGCTTGTAGGCACCATTGGCGAGGGTGGCGGGCGATACGTTCGCGTCGCCCGTTTGATGTGCGCAATAGCTGGCGACAAGCCCGCCACCGGGCAGCACGCTCACGGTGTAGGGATGCTGCACCGCACTGCCGTTGCGCAGCGGTGCGCTCAGTTTGCTCCAGGAGAGAGTCGCAACATCGAAGACGTAGATGCCGTCCTTCGCCGCGTCGCTGCTCACTACGCTCACGTAGAGCTTTCGCGCCGAGGCGTCGAAAGTCAGCGACACCGGATTTGCGCCTCGCTGCCCGGCGCTCACACCAAAGTCAGTTTTAAGCGCATGCCACACTGTTTCGCCCGGAGCTTGGTAATATACGCCGGCCGCAGACTTGCCGGCCGATCCGGTGTTGTCGGTGTGGGCGTCGTCGCAGCCGAGGAATTCGTAGGCGGAATTCGTGAAAGCAGCCGCCGCATAGCGCGTGCCGGTGAGCGGGTCGTGCGTCACGGAATTCACGTCGCCTCCACCAAGGGTTGAGTGATCAAAGGGCCAGCCCCAGCGTTTGCCGCCGTCGGTGCTGATGGCCATCTGCAGGTCGAGCATAGCGGCCTGGATTACCCCGCCGCCGCAGAAATCGAGCTGGGTGCAGACCGTCACCTCCAGACCGTTGCTAAGATAACTCTGGCCGTTCGGCATGAGCTGTCCCGCGCCGTGGCCGGTGTTGTCAGGCGTCGTATAAACCTGCTGCCAGAGTGGCGATCCGGTGTCGGCGTTCGTGCTTAATGCGATCTGTGCGTTGTCGCAAAAGAGCACACGCCCCGACTGCGATGGATGCACGGCGAGCCCGCAAGGCGCGGCGTAGGCGAGGTCGCTCTCAAACTTCCGCGCGTTTGTCCCGGTGCGTTGGGTGTAGCCAAGCCATCCCGTGGCGATGTCGGCATTTCCCGATGTGTTAAAAATAGTCTGCCAAGTGCCGCCCGGCGAGGTGACACGCCACACCGAGCAAGAATCAGGGTAGCTGGTCGGTCGGTTTACCGCCACATAGGCTACGTTCGCATTACCGCGCGACATCGCGACTAGGGTCGGCCGCTCGGTGCCGGTCAGCGGACCGGTCACATCCACCCAGCTCGCCGCGCCCCAGTCCAGCCGCCACACGTGGCCGGAGCCGTTCGCGAAACCTTGCGGCGTGCTTTGAGCGCCAACGCTCGCTGTGGTCGTCACGGCATAAAAGCGAATCTGCCCCGAAACAGGATCACGCCCGCCGGCGAAACTGCACATTGCCTCCGTCGTCGGCAGCGATACCGAAGCGCCGAAAGTCTGCCCGCCGTTCGTGGAGTAGAGCAGCCCCTGATTCGTGCCGACCCAGCATTCCTCCTGCGCCCCTGTGCTCCAAAAAACACCGGCGACTCGTCCCTGTGTGCCGGTGAACGCATATGCGACCGTAAATTGCCCGTTAAGGCCGGTCTGGTCGGTGACCAATGATCGGTAGTAGCGGATATCGCCCCCCGTGCAGACGAGAAACGTATCGCTGCGCAAAGGCGTCGAATGGACACTGATGCCGCGCAACGCCGACGACCAATTCGTGAACGGCACCCAGGTATCGCCGTTGTCCGTGCTCTTCATCGGACGCACGAACGAGGCCTCCGTTACCGACCGACGCTGTTCCGCTGCGTAGAGCACGTTAGGCGTCGCGGTGAATTGCACTTCGGTGAACTGTTTCCCCTGTAACTGGTCGAAATCTATCGTCGTCCAGCTTGCAAAACCATCGGTGGTGCGCAGCACATGGCTCATATCCACCGCGAGAAACGCCGTGCTCGTATCGTGCGGGCTGAAACTCGGGGAGAACATCCCGCCCCCGCCACCAATGCCGCGAGGCGTCCACGCGGCAGGCGCGATAGCCTGCGCCAACGAGGTCGCTACAAGCGCATACGCGAGGCTCAGGAGGAATTTTACGCCGGCCAGCTTCCACCAGGGGCGGGTTAGCCTGCATCCGGCTAATACGGGGGCCGTTCTCTCAATCCGGCGCGGAATGGGTTTGCCGGGGCTCGGGGCGATTTCGAGTAGTGCTTTCATACTCCTGAATAGCGCGAGACGGCACGATTGTTACAGACGGCTACTCTGCTTCGCCGGGAAACGCCGGAGCGGGTTCACGACGCGGGCTGCCGCCGCCAGCGGGCGAGTCCGGAGCGTTGCTCACGACCACTTGCAGCAGAGGCACAAGACGGGTGATCAAGTCGTCCGCCCCAGGGAACCGAGTGTCGTCGGTCAGAAGCACAAAAGGCGCGTCAATCGGCCCGGTCACGTAGAGGCCGTAATCCTGCATCGCGCGGGCGAGTTCGTAGGCCGGGCCGGAAGCGCCGAACAGTGCGCGGATATCCACGGAGGGAGGCAGGGCGAGGAGCGAGCCGACTCCGAGGGAAGTCTGTGTGGCAGCGGTGCCGTCGCCGGCCGGCCAGACGGTTTGCGGCCAGGTATTCGCCAGCCCGGCCAGTCGCTCACGGCTGACCCGGGCAGAGAGCGCATGGCGGATGCCGTTCTCCCACTCACCCGTGCGCAACAAGCCGCCAAGATTCGAAAAACGAAACGGCTTTGCAGGACTGGAGGCGTTCTCCACCCCCGGCCCCGCGAGGTCGGTGCGCGACATGGCCTGTGCCTCTAGGTCACCGTCGCTCCGCACGGAGACTCCGCGTAGTTCCAGTGCGTAACGGCGTGCTTGCTGGAGCAGCACAAGAGAGTCGCCAAGGCCCGCCTTGGGAAGGTTCGCGTCGGACAGGCGGATGTCGCCGCAGACTTCTCCGCCGACCCAGATGCGGCGCAAAGGATCCGTCGCAGAGCCGACAAAAGGCCGTCGCGGGCGAAGCGCGTGCTGCAACGCACCGTCCTCAAGCAGCGGCGGGCCGGGGATCGGCGAAAACTGCGCATCGCTGCCGAGCGCACGATTCCACACGCTCGTGCTGCTGAACGGCCAGTGAAAGGGATGCCGCGCCAGCCGGCCGTAACGCAGAGGAGCATGCGGCGAAGTGACGGCGAACTCACCCGCGGCGACTGATACGGGGTGCGCTTCGCTGGTGTCGGTTATTTTCACGAGGCCATGGGTGACATCGAGTTCAGTCTGGTTCATCGCGACGTTGAGATCGAATTCCGTCCCGACCACGGTGACCAGCGCGTGCGGCGTCTGAATGAGCAGAGGCAAGCCC
>JBEGTN010000367.1:0-5367 GCA_041179405.1 Verrucomicrobiota bacterium | reverse complement strand
GCGCGCCATCGGGCGTGCGGGTTTCCGCGAGTTTGATGTGTGGTTTCAAAGTGAGGGGTAAATTAAATGTCGACGCGGGTTGCACTGCTGGCGGGCGCTTCGGCGACCTTGGCTTCGACCGAGCGCATCACCCCGTCGGCATGGCGGCGGAGCGCGCCCTCGGGGTCCAGGCCCTTGGCCCGGGCGGCGGCGCTGAGCTCGAACAAAAACCGCCCGAGCGTGGCGTCGTCCAGCCGCTGCCCGAGCGCGGCCACCTGCGCGGTGTCCACCGCGCCGTCGGCGGGGAGTTTTTTCTTCTCGATCTGCTTCCACACCGCTTCGGCATACATGAGAGCGGGCAGGCGCGGCGGCAGGTCCTTGAACAGGCCGCTCTGCGCAGGACCGTTCTTTTTTTCCTGCGCCTTGATCTGCTCCCACTTCACGATCACATCGTCCGCCGTGCCGAGTTTCACCTCGTCGCCGAAGACATGCGGGTGCCGGCGGATGAGTTTATCGTTCACTTCGCGCGCCACCGCCTCGAGGTCGAAATGGCCCTCCTCCTCGGCGATCTGGGCGTGGAAAACCACCTGGATCAACACGTCGCCCAACTCCTCTCGCATGTGGGGTTTGTCGTCGCGGTCGATGGTGTCGAGCAGCTCGCTCACTTCGTCAACCAAGCAGCGGGTGAGGGACTGGTGGGTTTGCTCGATGTCCCACGGGCAACCGCCCGGAGCCCGCAGCCGGGCGATGGTTTGGCGAAGGTCTTGAAGCGCACTCATGCCTAGGGAGAAACCCAAGAATCGCGCCAAACACACGCTCAAACGCCACTCTACCGTGCTTTGCTGAAGCGCAACCGTTGCAAAGGGGAAACCCGCCCCGCCCCACTCCGTTCTGGTTTTCGCGGTGCGCGTGTGTTTGTTGGTGCGGTTCACATGTCCGACAAGCTCACCGAAATCATGGCCTGGAAGCGCAAGGAGGTCGCCGAGCGCGCCCGCCCCGTCTCCCTCGAGGAACTCGCCGCGCTCAACGCCCGCCTGCCCCGCCCCGTGTCCTTCGCCCGCGCCTTGCGCCGGGACGACGCCACCCTGGCCGTCATCGCCGAGATCAAGCGCCGCTCGCCCTCCGCTGGCGACATCGTGGCCGGCGTCTCCGCCCCCGCCCAGGCCCTGCGTTATCAGGCTGCCGGGGCCGACGCCCTCTCCGTGCTGACCGACGAGAAATTCTTCGGCGGCACGCTCGACGACCTCTACGCCGTCACCACCGCTTTCGCCGACAACCCGCCCGCGCGTCCCTGTATCCGCAAGGACTTCATGGTTCACCCGGTCCAGATCCACGAGGCCCGCGAGGCCGGCGCCAGCGCCATCCTGCTCATCGTGCGCGCCCTCGACGACGCCGAACTCGGCACCCTGTTCGCCTCTGCCAACGCCGCCGGACTCGATGCCCTTTTCGAGATTCACAACGAGTCCGAACTCGACCGCGCCCTCGCGCTCGGCGCGCAAATCATCGGGGTCAACAACCGCGACCTCGCCATCTTCAAGTGCGACCTCGGCCTCAGCGAGAGCCTCATCCCGCGCTTCCCGAAACACATCACCGCTATCAGCGAGAGCGGCATTTTCACCGCCGCCGACGCCGCCCGCGTCCGCGCCTGCGGCGCCCACGCCATCCTCTGCGGCGAGGCCCTCATGAAGGCCCCTGATCCCGCCGCCCTCATCGCCGGATTTCGTTCCGCCTGATCGTCTCCGAAGCCATGAACCTCTTCAACCTCGTCCAAGCCCAGCAGATCCACTCCGCCGAGGTATCCGCCGAGCGCGCCGGCAACAAGGTCAACAGTGTCGAAGGCCGCCTCACTGAACTCGAATCGCGCTTTAACCGCCTCGCCCTGGTCACCCATTCGCTCTGGGATTTGCTTAAGGATCGCCACGGCTACACCGAAGAGGAGCTGCGCGATTGGGTCACGCTCACCGATTTGAAGGACGGCAAACTCGACGGCCGCTTGCGGCAGACCACCGCCCCGCTCAATTGCCATAAGTGCAACCGCGTCATCTCCCGCGCCTTCGCCCGTTGCATGTATTGCGACGAGCCTGCGGCAGAAGGTGAAGTTTTCGACCGCGTTCACTGATATACCACCGCCCACCTATTCACCCGCCGATCCCGTGACATTGGGAATTGGTCATTCGTCATTTGTCCTTTAGCGAAGCTCCCATGCCTCTCACCATTTCCGAGACCCGCGACATCCTCGCCAAGATGGGCATCCACCCGAAGAAGGCGTTCGGGCAAAACTTCCTCATCGACGGCAACATCGTCCGCAAATCCCTCGAACTCGCCCAGGTCGTCACTGGCGACCGCGTCGTCGAGGTCGGTCCCGGTCTCGGCACCCTCACCCGCACCCTCCTCGAAGCCGGCGCCGAGGTCTGGGCCGTCGAGCGCGACGCCATGCTCGCCCGCTACCTCGTCGAGGAGGTCGGCCCGCTCCACCCCGGCCGCCTCCACCTGCTCGAAGCCGACGCGATGGATCACCCCACCGCCGACATCCCTGCCGACCTACCCTTCAAGGTCGTTGCAAACCTGCCCTACGCCATCTCCACCCCGTGGATGGACCGCCTCCTCGAAGGCCCCCTGCCCGAGCGTCTCGTATTGATGCTCCAATACGAGGCCGCCCAGCGCTACATGGCCAAGCCCGGCTCCAAGCTCTTCGGCTCCATCTCGATTTTTCTCCAAAGCGCCTTCGACATCGCCCCCGGCCACAAGGTCTCCGGCCACTGCTTCCACCCGCGCCCCGACGTCGATTCCTACCTCTTCAACATCGTCCGCAAACCGAACCCGTTGTTCTTCCCGCGCCGCACCAAGCTCCTCATCCGCCACTGTTTTCAACAACGCCGCAAACAGATCGGCACCCTCTTGAAAGGCCACCTGCCCGACAACGGTCGCGCCTGGATCGACTCGCTCGTCGCCGCCGGTCTCTCGCCCACGGTTCGTCCCGAAGACATCCCGCTCGCTCTCTGGCAAACCGTCCCTCGCCTCGCTGAACCGGGCGCCTCCGCCGTGCCCGCCGCCCAATCATGACCTTCGAACAATTCTGCCTGCTTCTTGTCGTCGGCGCACTCGCCGGTTGGATCGCCGGGCTCATCCTCGGGCGCCGCGGCTTCGGCCTCGCCGGCAATCTCATCATCGGCGTCGCGGGCTCTTTCCTGGGCCGCTATGCCCTCGGTCTCGTCGGGTTCTACGCCACCACGACCCTCTCCCGGCTCATCACCGCCGTCGTGGGCGCCCTCCTGCTTCTCTGGTTGCTCTCCCTGCTCCCTCGTGGCGGTAAACGAAAATAATTCCCACACCATGAACCTCGCCCCCGACGACGACACTTTCCTCCGCGCCCTGGTCAAAAGCTCCCGCCAGCGCACCATCCACCTCAAGTGGACTGATCGCGACGGCACCGCCCGCGTCACCAGTTTGCTCCCCGCCGAAGCCACCCGCGTCAACGCCCTCGCCCGCACCCTCGGCATCGCCCCCGAGACACTCCTCCGCGAAGCCGCCCACCTGCCCGTCGCGAAATAGCGCCGGTGTTTCACTGCCTGTGGATTTAAAGGTAGGGCGGGACCGCTGGGACCGCCGCAAGAGGACCCTTGCCGCATCACCGCGCACTTGTCCCTTAATCGCTCCGCTTAATCTCACCTTAAGCTTTCTTCTGCTAGTCTCGGCGCATGTCCTCCATGCTCCGCCCTCTCTTCGCCCTCGCCGCGTTCTCCGTCGCCCTCACCGCCGCCGCCCAGGTCACCGATCCGTCCATCGTCAACTGGCACACCGCGCGCACCTACGCCCGCGTCTTCGAGACCACCGCCGACAAAACCTCCGGCAACGCCGTCTCCACCTGGCCTCGCGCCGGCCTCACCAACGGCGGCGGCGGCCAGGCCACCGCCGTTTACGCCGACATCCAGCGCGTCGTTTACTCCAACACGTCCGTTTACGTTTACGCCACCGGCCTCGCCAGCTACAACATGGGCAACTGGCTCACTCCCACCGGCCAGACCTACACTTCCTGGCCCTCCAATCTCGCCGCCATCCACAAGATCCCGCGCACCCCCGTCATTCCCGGCACCAAGCAAAAGAACAACGGCTCCGGCGGCCTCCTCCTCAACGGCGTTTACGTCTGGGCCAACGGCGACGCCCAGTCCTACACCACCTCGACCGCCACCGTCTCCATGAGCGGCCAGGGTATCTGGAACCGTCTCGCCGGCGTCGCCGAGGCTTTTAACTTCGACCCCGGTCTCGGCCACCAGCCCAACAGCGGCGCCTACCATAATCACGTCAACCCCATCGCCCTCCGCTACCAGCTCGGCGACAACGTCACCTACAACGCCGCCACCAAGGCCTACGCCGAGTCCGCCTCCATCACCAAGCACTCCCCGCTCCTCGGCTTCGCCAACGACGGCATCCCCATCTACGGCCCCTACGGCTACGCCACCGCCACCAACTCCGCCTCCGGCCTCCGCCGCATGACCTCCGGCTTCGTCAAGCGCAACGGGGGCACCACCAATCTCAACACCGGTCTCGCCAACACCAACCTCGCCTCCACCGGCCGTGTCACCCTCCCCACTTGGTCCGCCTCCGTCCAGGGCAAGTCCACCACGCTCCTCTCCACTGAATACGGCCCCACCACCACCGCCACCTACCAGATCGCCCCCGGCCTCACCGGCACCTACTCCATCGGCATCTTCGCCGAAGATTACGATTACCTCGGCGACCTCGGCTACACCCAGGGCACCCATTTCGATCTCAACCGCCAAAACGTCCGCTACTGCGTCACCCCCGAGTATCCAGCCGGCACCTACGCCTACTTTGTCGCCATCGACGCCTCCGGCACCACCGCCTTCCCCGATCTCATCAACCAGGAATACTTCGGCACCGCCGCCATGGGCCAGGGCACCGTCACCAGCATCACCGAAACCGTCACCGAATACGCCCGCGGCGGCCAGGCCTCCGCGCTTACCCTCGCCGCCGTCGCCGGCTCGCCGTCCGGCGTCAAACTCACCTGGCCTTCCGTCGAGGGCGCCACCTACTCCCTCGCCACCTCCGCCAACGGCACCACCTACACCACCCTCGTCGCGTCCGTGGCCAGCGCCGGCGGCTCCACCACCAGCTACACCACCGCGACCGTCGCCGCCTACTACAAGGTCACCCTCACCACCGTCGCCACCTACGATACCAATGGCAACGGCGGCGTCTCCGGCGTGAACACTTTCGCCACCACCCCCTACTCTCTCCCCAACTCCGCCCCCACCCTCACCACCATCGCCGACCACGCCAACGGCACCGAGGACACCCCCAACACCAACACCAACCCAGCCCTGGCCGCCGCCGCCCACGAGGCCCACGCCAATGGCGACACCCACA
>JBEGTN010000366.1:0-11314 GCA_041179405.1 Verrucomicrobiota bacterium | reverse complement strand
GTGGCGGGCTGGAATATCCGCTGGCGCGCCGGCGAAGGCGGCACGCTGGTGGTGGTGGAAGTGACGCGGCTGGGCTGAGCTGGACGCTCAACCTACGCCGAGTGCGGCCCGCACTCGTGCGGCGATACCGGAGCGGCGCGCATGCGCCACGCGTCCGGCGCTGCGGAGGATGGAGGCTTTGCGAACTTGATAAACGAGCGAACAGTCCAGTAAGGTCGCGAACTCCAAACCGTCCGCCCCGTTCAAAATCACTTGGTGGGGTTTCCCTGTTTCGGACGGCACTCGTTTAGAGCCCATGAGCACGTTGATTCTAAGCTGCCTCGGATCGTCGAGTATATCGGGTGGAGAGAGGACGACGGCTGGGTGTCCGGTCGCGTCTTTGTCGTGCGCGGGGACAAAGACGATGTCCCATCGGTCGAGCTTCACAGGCACTCGCCTACGGTGTTGCCTAGCTCAATTTCTTCATCGGTGCGATTGATCGTGCCACGCTCGGCGGGGGGCACGAAATCCGGCACGTCGAAGGGCACTAGTTGCACGTAGCCAGAGGGGGTTTTGATCAGCACGGATTCGCGGGTCTTGATGACCCGGCGGGCCAGGCCGGAAAATTGAGCCTTGGCTTTGGAAACGGTGAGCGTGGCTTGCATGGAGATAGTCAGCCCGATGACCACGATTTGGTCAAGCGGGGGGAGACGCCTCCCCGATCCCAGAACGACGGAGTCGTTCCGCTACGGGGAAGCGCATTCCTCAAAACCGCCCTTGCGCATGGCGGCGCGGGGCTTTCAGTTGTCCGTTTACCCATGGCATACGACTGGCTCAAAGGTGTCGCAGACGAGTATGATGTGATCGTGATCGGCAGCGGTCTCGGCGGCCTCACCGGCGCCAACGTGCTCGCGAAGGCGGGCCACAAGGTCCTGCTCCTCGAGCACCATTACCAATACGGCGGCCTCGCCACCTGGTTTACCCGCAAGGGCGGTCACATCTTCGACATCTCCCTGCACGGTTTCCCGAGCGGCATGATCAAGAGCTGCCGTCGCTACTGGACCAAGGAAATCGCCGACTCCATCCACCAGCTCAAGGACGTGCGCTTTGTGAATCCGCAGATGGATGTGTGGACGACTTTCACCCGCGAGGACTACACCCGCGTGCTGGTCGAGCAGTTCAAGCTCCCCCGCGAGCAGGTCGAGACCTTCTACGACCACCTCCGGGCGATGAACTATTACGACAACAACCCCGAGACCACGGGGCAGATGTTCGAGCGCTTTTTCCCCGGCCGGCCCGATGTCCACCGCCTGCTCATGGAGCCCATCGCCTATGCCAACGGCTCCACCCGCGACGACCCCGCCATCACCTTCGGCATCGTGTTTAGCAACTTCATGGGTTCAGGCGTGTTCACCTTCCAGGGCGGCTCCGATCTGCTCATCAAGAAAATGGCCGAGGAGCTGCGCAAAAACGGCGTCGAGCTGCGTAAACACGTCCTCGTTGAAAAAATCCTTATCGAGGAGCGCGATGGCCGCAAAGTCGCCTGCGGTGTCGTCACCAAGAGCGGCCGCGTCATCCGCGCCAAGGCCGTGCTCTCCAATGCCAACATCAAGAACACCATCTTTCGCCTCGCCGGCGCGGAGAACTTTGACCCCGAGTTCGTGAAGCAGGCTGAGGCCGTGCGCATTAACTCCAGCTCCTGCCAGGTCTATTTCGGTATTCGCAAGGGCGAGAGCATCCCGCACATCGGCGATCTCGTCTTCACCTCCGAAGCGCCGACCTACAGCCCCGAGGAACTCACCTCGCTGCATACGACGAGCCGCACTTTCTCGGTTTATTATCCCGATACACGCCCCGGCACCGACCGCTACACCGTGGTCGCCTCGCTCAATGGAAAACATCCTGACTGGAAGACGCTTTCCGACGAAGACTACGCCACCCACAAAGCGCGCCTGATCGAGGAGAGCCTCGTCGCGCTGGAGAAATACATCCCCGACGTGCGCGCCAAGATCGACTGGATGGAGGCCGCCACGCCGCGCACCATCGAGCGCTACACCACGCACATGGCCGGCACCAGTTTCGGCACCAAGTTCGAGGGCCTGCCGGTTTCGATGAACCTCTCCGAAAAGCTCCCCGGCCTTTTCCACGCCGGCAGCGTCGGCATCATCATGAGCGGCTGGCTCGGCACCATCAACTACGGCGTCATCACCGCCAACAAGATCGACAAACACCTCTTCGCCCTAAAGCAGCGGGCTTCGGCCGCGTCGCCAGCGGCCTGATGGAGAGGCATTTGAGTTTTTACGATTTAGCCGCTTGAAAGGCGGCGGGGGCGTTCGCAGGCTGCTCGGTTTATCTCCGTCGAACCCTTGCCGCGCGGCATCCCCTGCGCTCCAAGATCGGCCTTACCGCATGGACGTCTCCCTCACTCGTAATTTCTGCATCATCGCCCACGTTGACCACGGCAAGACAACGTTGTCCGACCGCCTGCTCGAATACACCAACACGGTCACCCAGCGCGTGCTCACCGAGCAGCATCTCGACTCGATGGACCTCGAAAAGGAGCGCGGCATCACCATCAAGTCCCACCCCGTCACCATGGTTTATCCGGCCAAGGACGGGAATCTCTACAAGATCAACTTGATGGACACTCCCGGCCACGTGGACTTTGCCTACGAGGTCTCGCGTTCGCTGGCCGCCTGCGAGGGCGCCGTGCTCCTTATCGACGCCGCCCAGGGCGTGGAGGCCCAGACCGTCGCCAATGCCCACCTCGCCACCGCCCAGGGCCTGAAAATCATCCCGGTCATCAACAAGATCGACCTGCCCTCCGCCAACCTTGAGCTCTGCATGAAGCAGCTTGAGGACATCCTCACCATCCCCGCCGAGGAGGCCATCCTCGCCTCCGGCAAGTCCGGCATCGGCATCCAGGACATCCTCGAGGCCGTGGTCGCCCGCATCCCGCCGCCGCGCTGGTCGCATCATCCCTCCACTCGCGCCCTGGTCTTTGATTCGCTCTACGACAGCTATCGCGGCGTCATTACCTACGCCCGCGTGTTTTCCGGCTCGGTCAAGGCCGGCGACCAGATGCTCCTGATGAGCAACAACCAGAAGTCCGAGATCAAGGAGGTGGGCGTCTTCACCCCGAAGATGACCAAGACCGCCACCCTCGACGCCGGCGATGTCGGCTACGTCATCTCGAACATCAAGGACACCACCGACATCAAGATCGGCGACACCCTCACTCTCGCGCGCAATCCCGCCAGCGAGATGCTGCCCGGTTACAAAGAGGTCCGCCCCATGGTGTTTTGCGGTTTGTATCCGCTTGAGAGCAGCGACTACGAAAAACTCAAGGCCGCGCTCGGCCGTCTCCGCCTCAACGACGCCGCCTTCCTCTACTCCTCCGAGAGCTCCCTCGCCCTCGGCTTCGGCTTCCGTTGCGGCTTCCTCGGCCTGCTTCACATGGAGATCGTCCAGGAGCGCATCCGCCGCGAGCACGACGTGGACATCATCTCCACGTATCCGTCCGTCGTTTACAAAGTGAAGGCCCACGGCGCGGACGAGATCGAGGTGGACAACCCCGTCAACCTGCCCGACCCCGGCACCATCGAGTATATCTGCGAGCCCACCATCAAGGCCTCCATCCACATCCCCAACGAGTCCATGGGCGACATCCTCGCCCTCATCATGGAAAAGCGCGGCATGTGCGACCACACCGATACGCTCGACGCCAACCGCGTCATGCTCAGCTGCGTGCTCCCGCTGAACGAGATCCTGGTCGATTTCAACGACCGCCTCAAATCCGTCACCCACGGCTACGGTTCGATGGACTACGAACTCGGCGACTACGTGCAAAGCGATCTGGTCAAGATGGACATCCTCATCAACGGCGACCCCGTCGATGCGTTTTCCAGCATCGTCCACCGCGAAAAGGCGGAAGGCAAAGGCCGCGTGCTCTGCGAAAAACTCGCCGAGATCATCCCGCCGCAGATGTTCAAGGTCGCGATCCAGGCCGCCATCGGCGGCAAAATCATCGCCCGCGACAACGTGAAGGAGATGCGCAAGGACGTGACCGCGAAGTGTTACGGCGGCGACATATCCCGCAAGCGCAAGCTCCTCGACAAGCAGAAAGAGGGTAAGAAGAAGATGAAGATGATCGGCAAGGTGAACATCCCGCCCGACACCTTCATCCAGATTCTGAAGAACTGATGCGGACTCAGCCTTTGCAGGTGGATTTGAGGTAGGGCGGGACCGCTGGGCCCGCCGCGATAGCTGGACCGGTGGCATCCGCTCCAACCCGGCGCGCCCGGCGGTCACGCCCTACCTCCGGAGGTCCAAACCCTATCAGCCACCGGTCTGACGGGTTTTCGTGCGTCGACGGGCTTGCCGCTCGCCGCCGCGAAGTCCTAGGCTGACCCGATGCGCATACCCCTCTGGACGGAGACGCTCGTTTGCATAGTCAGCCTGCTGGCGCCTCGCCTTGGTGCCGCGCCGGTCGAGCCGCCGGCGCCAGTCGCTATGGAGTCCATCGAGGCCGCAAACGCCCGGCTGGGCCGGGGTATCAATTTCGGCAATACGCTGGAGGCACCCGCCGAGGGGGCCTGGGGCGTGACGTTGAAGGCGGAGTATTTCCGGCTGATCCGCGAAGCGGGGTTCGACACCGTGCGATTGCCCGTGCGCTGGTCGGCCCACGCTGCTGCCACCGAGCCTTTCACCCTCGATCCGGTGTTTGCCGCGCGGGTGGACTGGGCGATAGATCAAGCGACGGCCAACGGGCTCAACATTGTTGTCAACGTCCACCACTACGAAGCCTTGGACGCGACTCCGGATGCGGAGCTGGCCCGCATGACTGCGATCTGGACGCAGCTGGCGGAGCGTTATCAGCACCGTCCCGCGACAGTTTACTTCGAACTCTACAACGAGCCGCACGACAAATTGAGCGGCGAGAAGTGGAACGCCGCCGTGCCCGTCTTGTTGCAGGCGGTGCGGCGGACCAACCCGACGCGCCCGGTGATCGTCGGTCCCGATAGTTGGAATGACAGCGGCCGACTTGAAGCCCTGCGCCTGCCTGCCGACGACCAAAACCTGATCGTCACGGTGCATTACTACTCGCCCTTTCAGTTCACCCACCAAGGGGCCTCGTGGGTCAAGGGGGCGGACCAATGGCTGGGCCGGGCTTGGACCGGCGACGAGGACGCGCAGGCCGGGGTGCGCAAAGATTTGGAAAAAGCGGCGCGATGGGGGCGGGAGCACAAACGCCCGATATTTCTCGGTGAATTCGGAGTCTTTTCGAGGGCGGACGAGGAGTCGCGGGCGCGTTGGACACGGTTTGTGGCGACGGAAGCGCGGCGGCTCGGCCTGAGTTGGGCCTACTGGGAATTCTGCTCCGGGTTCGGTGCCTACGATGCGAAAGCCAAGGCTTGGCATGAGCCGCTCAAGGCGGCCCTGATGGCCGCGCCTTGAGGGCGCGGCCAATCCGAGGTAGGGCGGGACCGCTGGGCCCGCCGCGATCATAAACCGGGAATCGCAACCGAATCGGCGCGCCCAGCGGTCACGCCCTACCTTGAAGCCAAATGCACAGGGTAATCAGTTGGGTGGATGGACCGCTTATGCGGCGGTCAGCCGCAGGCAGTGCCACGAGAGCGGGGGCAGGGCGAGGGCGAGGGTGCCGTCGGCGGCGACTTGGGTGGACGGCTCGATGCGCGGGGCGACGTTTGCCGGGGCGGCGGCGGTGTTGACGGCGTGGGCATCGGGCGAGGTCAACACTTCGTGGGCGAGGACGCGCCAGCGGGCGGAGCCGTCGAGGCGCACGCTGAACGGGGCGGGGGAGGTGCCGCGATGCAGGATGAAGACGGTGACTTTGTCGCCGTCGCGGGTGGCGACGCTCTCGATGTCGGGTGACGGGCCGTGGGTCGGGGTGTCGGTGGAGGTGCCGCCGGTGAGGTGGGCAGAGAGCACGACGCCGCGACCGTGACGCGAAGCTTGTTGAAGCGGGTGGAAGATGGTCTGGCGCCAGGCGACGCCGCCCGGGGAGGTCATGATGGGGGCGATGACGTTGACCAGTTGAGCGATGCAGGCGTAGCGGACGCGGGCGGACTGGCGGAGGAGGACGAGCAACATGCCGCCGACCACGAGGGCGTCGGCGAAGGTGTAGATGTTTTCGAGCTGGCGCGGGGCGGAGGCCCAGCGGGGGAAGGTTTCGTTGCCCTTGGCCATGTCCCAGACGTTCCACTCGTCGAAGGAGAGCATCATGGTTTTTTTGTGGTGCTGCTTGGCTTTTACGAAATCGCAGGCGGCGAGCACGTCGCGGATCTGGGTCTCCATCTGCGCGGGGCAGGCGAGGTAGTCGGCGAGGGATTTGTGGCCGTCTTCGCGGACGTAGAGGTGGATCGAGAGGGCGTCCACGTGGCCGTAGCAGTGTTCGAGGACGGCGCGCTCCCAGTCGGGGAAGGTCGGCATGAAAGGGCCGGAGGAGCCGCAGGCGATGAGTTCGAGGGCGGGGTCGAACTGGTGGAGGGCGTTGGCGGTTTCGTTGGCGAGGCGACCGTATTCCTCGGCGGTTTTGCGGCCGGTCTGCCAGGGGCCGTCCATCTCGTTGCCGAGGCACCAGGTGCGGACGTTGTGGGGGGCGGCGTAGCCGTGGGCTTTGCGGAGGTCGGCGAATTTGGAGCCGAGCGGGGCGTTGCAATATTCAACGAGCTGGCGGGCGGCGTCGATGCCGCGGGTGCCGAGGTTGAAGGCCATCATGGGGGCGGTGTTGGCGGCCTTGCACCAGTCCATGAATTCGTTGGTGCCAAACTGGTTCGTCTCGGTGGTGCCCCAGGCGTAGTCGAGGCGGGCGGGGCGCTGGGCGCGGGGGCCGACGGCGTCCTCCCAGTCGTAGGCGGAGACGAAGTTGCCACCGGGATAGCGCACCATGGGGATGTCGAGCTCGCGGACGAGATCGAGCACATCGTGGCGGAAGCCGGAGGCGTCGGCGGTGGCGTGGCCCGGCTCGTAGATGCCGGTGTAAACGGCGCGGCCCAGATGCTCGATGAACGAGCCGTAGAGGCGGGGGTCGATGGCGTTTTGGGCGAGGTCGGGGAATATACGCAAGGTGGTCATGAGCGGCGAGATCGGGGGTGTTTGCAAGGTGGCGGGTATTGGCTGGCCACCGTAGAGGAGAAACCATAACAGAAAGGGGCCGGTAATACCATGCGTGCAGCCCACTCTATTTTAAGCGAAACCCACCTTATCGGAGGTAAGTCCAGGGAACGTATCATCGGGCTCGAGCGTTGTCCGGCGCTCGCGCCGCTGGGGATCGCGCTCTGCGGGTTGAGCGATGTGACCGCGCCATACCGCATGGTGCGGACCAAGCTGGGGTTTGGCGAGGTGCTGGTCGGGCTGGCAGGGGAAGGGCGGGTGGTGGTGGACGGAGACTGGCGGACCTTGCGCGCGGGCGAGGCCTACGTGGCGCCGCGCGGGGCGGAGCAGGCCTTTGTCCCCGTGCCGGGCCGGCGGTGGCGCTTCGCCTGGGTTCACTATGTCGA
This sequence comes from Verrucomicrobiota bacterium, assembly GCA_041179405.1. Lineage (GTDB taxonomy): Bacteria > Verrucomicrobiota > Verrucomicrobiia > Opitutales > Opitutaceae > IMCC26134_A. The sequence continues at coordinate 3,812 of JBEGTN010000366.1, read as the reverse complement.
GCGTCCGGGCGAGTCGCGCACGATCACCGGTGAGCGGGCGTGGTTCGCCCAGGCCGAACCCCGGTCGCTGGCGGCCGCGATCGCAGCGCTGGCGGACGAGCTCGGCGGGGCGATGGATCGCGAGATTTTGGTGCATCTGGCGGCCTGGGTGGATTTGGCGGCGCGCCGGATCGTGCGCGGCGGACGCCCGCCGGACGCGCGGCTGCGGGGACTCTGGGAAAAGGTCGAGGCGGAGCTGGCCCATCCGTGGAGCGCGACGGAGCTGGCGCGGGTGGCGGGAGTGGGGCCGGAGCAGTTGCGCCGCCTTTGTCAGCTGGCCCAGGGCACGAGTCCGCTCAATTTTGTCGCGCGACTGCGCATGGACCGGGCGGCGGCGTTGTTGCGCGGCACTCCGCTCAAGGTGGAGGCGATCGCCGAGGCGGTGGGCTACGGCGGGGTGTTTTCTTTTTCGGCGGCGTTCAAACGCAGGCATTCGCGGTCGCCGTCTTCCTTTCGCCGCGAGGCCCGGGGCTAGGGTGGGGCGCGGCGGATATTTTGGGTTGGCGTTTTAGGCGGCGGGGCCTTGCGTCGGGCGGATGTCGAATGCGTCTTCGCCCGTCGATCTGATCGCCGCCGCCACCGCCCAATTCGGCGGGAGGCCGTCGTGGGATGATTATTTCATGGCCACCGCAGTGCTGCTCTCCACCCGCAGTTCCTGCGAACGCCTGCACGTGGGCTGCGTCATCGTGAGTGGTGGCGAGCGTAAAAACCGCCTCATCGCGGCCGGTTATAACGGCTTCCTGCCCGGCACACCGCACACCTCGCGGCTTCGCGAGGGGCACGAGCAGGCGACGGTGCATGCCGAGCAAAACGCCATCGCCGACGCGGCGCGGCGCGGCAGCTCGGTCGAGGGTTGCACCGCCTACGTCACGCACTTCCCGTGCATCAACTGTGCGAAGATCCTCGCCGCTGCCGGCATCGCCGAGGTGCGCTACCGCGAGGATTACAAAAACGACCCTCTGGTCGCGCCTTTGCTCGCTGACGCGAACGTGAAAATCATCAAGCTCTGAGCCGCATCCCAGCCGCTCCGTCGCCAACACCCACCCTCATGCGCGCAACCTCATCCGAAACCTCTTCCGGCTCCGATTCGCTGGCGGGTTCGTTGCTGCTGGCGCATCCGTCGTTGAAGGAGGCGACATTCCGCCGCACCGCCATCCTGCTTTCGAACCATGACGCGGAAGGCGCGATGGGGGTGGTTTTGAACCGGCCGATGCGTCGCGTATTGAGTGAATTGGGCGGTGATTTTGCCCTGGGGCCGCTGGCGAAGGTGCCGCTGTTTTGCGGCGGGCCGGTGGAGCCTCGGCAACTGCTGCTCTGCGCCTGGCGTCCGCATGTGGACCATGATGGGTTTAAGCTTTTCTTCGGTGTCTCGCCTGACAAGGCCGCCGAGCTGGTCGGCGAGGCGGATGTCCACCTGCGGGCTTTCCTCGGTTATGCCGGCTGGACGGGTGGGCAGCTCGAAGGCGAGTTGGCGCGCGAAACCTGGGTCGTTTCCGATCTGGTGCCGGATTTATTGACCCAAACGGCGGACGAAAGCCTCTGGCGTCATGTGCTGGGCGGGATCGACCCGCATTGGAAACTCCTGGCGGGCGAACCAGACGAGCCCAGCCGCAACTAATTCCGCTCGGATTTAGATTATTATTACGAAACCTGCGCCGGGGATTACTTTCCGTTTGACACCCCCCCCGTCGAATCGCTGTTTTCTACCTTTTTATGAAAGTCGTATCCTCCATCAAATCCGCGAAGAAGCGTCACCCTGACTGCCAAGTCGTCCGCCGCAAAGGGCGCATCTACGTGATCAACAAGACCGACCCCCGCTACAAAGCGCGTCAGGGCTAAGTCTTACCTCCTATAACGCCCAACTAATCCATCCTATGAAATCGGAAGGCCATCCAGTTCTTAACAACGTCTGCTTCCTAGACGTTTCCTCCGGCAAACGTTTCCTCACTCGCTCGACCCTTAAAACGGCGCGCAAGGAGACCATCGACGGTGTCGAGTTTTTCGTCGCCCTGCGCGATGTGACCATGGACTCGCATCCCGCCTACACCGGCGAGAAGCGCATCGTGGACACCGCCGGTCGCGTCGAGAAGTTCACCACCAAGTTCCGCCGCGGAGCCGCTCCCGCCGCCAAGAAGTAAGGCTTCGCGCCCGCTTTTTCTTTCGACCGCCGCGTCCCCGCAAGGGCCGGCGGTTTTTTTGCGCCCGCGTTCCTCCGCTTGGCGCTTGCCTCGACAGGGCGGAGACGGGGACGCTGGCGGCATCCCGACATGGTGACTCCCAAACTAATCATTTTTGACTGCGACAGCACGCTCTCGTTCATCGAGGGTATTGATGAACTCGGGCGCGCGCGCGGCCCCGAGGTTTTTGCCAGGGTGGAGGCGATGACGCACGACGCCATGAACGGCAAACTGGCGGTCGAGGCGGTTTTTGGCGAACGCCTCCGCATCATCCAGCCGCGCGCCGCCGATGTCGCGGCGGTGGCGAGGCAATACATCGACACCATCGAGCCTACCGCCGTCGCCACGCTCGACGCCCTGCGTGCCGCCGGGTGGACGCCACTCATCCTGAGCGGAGGCTTTCGCAACGCCATCCGCCCGCTTGCCGAGCACCTCGGCATCTCCCGCGTCGAGGCGGTGGATCTGTTTTTCGACGCGGCCGGCCACTACACCGGATACGATGAACGCTACCCAACCACACGCTCCGGCGGCAAACCCGAGGTGATCCGCGCGTTGAAGGCCGAGTTGAGCCCGTCGCGCATCGTGATGGTAGGTGACGGCGTGAGCGATCTGGAGACGCAGCCCGAGGTGGATCTCTTTGTCGGCTTCGGCCGCTACGTGGAGCGGGTAAAAGTGAAATCCCAGGCGCGCGCCTTTGTGCATTCGCTGGCTGAAATCCCGGAATTGCTAGCATGAGTCCTTTGCTGGCAGTCGCCACCGTAACCTCGACGGAGGTTTTTCCTCGCGCCTTGAGCTCTTATCTCGATGCGGAAAACGCAGGCCTATGGGCGGTGCTGTCCGCCCGTGTGCAGGCTGAACCGTTCAACCTCGTGGTTACGGGCATTTTCCTGCTCGCGATCGTTCATACGTTTTTCGCCGGAAAAATCCGGCATTGGGGGCACGTGATCGAGGAGCGCCATGCGGCCGCCATCAAAGCGGCGGCGGGCGACGACGTTGCCAAGGAACCGGCCCCGACTGACATCGACGGGGACGGCTCGCCTGACGAGGTCAGTTTTTGGGGACAGGTGCTGCATTTCTTCGGAGAGATCGAAGTCGTCTTCGGGCTCTGGGCCCTCGTGCTCGGCGCGGCGATCGCGGCCCACGCAGGCATGGCCACGGCGATCAGTTATCTCTCGGGCGTGAACTACACCGAACCGCTCTTTGTGGTGGTGATCATGGCGATGGCGGCGACGCGTCCGGTGGTGCGGCTGGCCGAGGCGGGTTTGAAGCGGGTGGCGGCCCTGGGCGGCGGAACCCCGTTCGCCTGGTGGGCGGCCCTGCTGGTGCTGGCTCCGGTGATGGGATCGTTTATCACTGAACCAGCGGCGATGACGGTGGGAGCGCTGCTGCTGGGGCGGCAGTTTTACGCCTACAATCCCAGCCAGAAGCTCCGCTACGCTACGCTTGGTTTGCTCTTCGTGAATATCTCGGTGGGAGGCACGCTCACGCACTTCGCCGCGCCGCCGGTCTTGATGGTGGCGGGGCCTTGGGGCTGGGGGTTCGGTCACATGTTGGTGAATTTTGGCTGGAAGGCTCTGGTGGGCATCGTGGTGGCGA
>JBEGTN010000365.1:0-3187 GCA_041179405.1 Verrucomicrobiota bacterium | reverse complement strand
GGTGAACCAGCGGCGCTTGACCGCGTAGTCGCTCCAGAAGGTGAGGTTGGGCTCGTAGGGCAGGAGGCCGGGGGCCGGGGAGAGGTCGGTGAGGTCGGCGAAGAGACCGGTGGCGCTCAGGGTGGCGGGGAAGGTGCTGGCGACGGTGCCGGTGGTAAGGCGGATGATGCGGCTGTTGATGTAGTCGGCGAAGAGCACGTCCTGGTTGGACGGGTCCACGCCCATGGCGACGAGGCCGCCATAGACGCCGGGCACGCCGGTGATGCGGGTGACGCCGCCGGTGGCGGGGTCGCGTTTCCAGATGTGGCCGGAGACGGAGTCGCAGAAGATGTAGTGGCCGTAGAGGGCGGGGAAACGGCTGCCGCGATAAACTACGCCGCCGACGACGGAGTTGCCGGCGAAGAGGGGATCGGCGCCCGCGATGGCGGTGTGGGGATAAACCCAGACCGGATCGAGCGAGGTGAAGGCGGCGGGGCGGGTGGGATTGGTCGAGAAGGTGGTGTCGCTCAGGCCCTCGCGCCAGACCCAGCCGTAGTTGCCGCCTTTAACAATGAGGTTGATCTCCTCGTAGGTGTTCTGGCCGACGTCGCCACCCCAGAGCTGACCGGTGAGGGAGTCGAAGGAGAAACGCCAGGTGTGGCGCAGGCCGGTGGCCCAGTATTCCATGCGGAGCTTGGTGGAGTCGGTGATGGGCACGCCGTTCCAGACGCCATCCCAGGTGCCGCCTTTGGCGATGGGCACGAAGGGGTTGTCCACTGGCACGGAGAAGCGGGCGAGGCCGGCGTCGGTGGGGATGGAAGCGTGGGCGGTAGGCTCGAGGTTGCCGACCTTTTTGTCCACATCGAGGCGGAAGACGCCGGCGAAGAAATCCTTGTCGAGGCGCTGGCTGTTCTGGCGGAAATCGTTGGGGTTTTCCTCGTCGCCGGCGGCGTAGTAGAGGTAGCCGTCGGGGCCGAAGTGGAGGTCGCCGCCGTTGTGGTTTGCGCCCTCGTCGAGCTGCTGGAGGAGGATGAGCTCGGAGGCGGGGTCGGCGAGGTTGGGGTTGGTCGCGTTGACCTTGAAGCGGGAGATGCGCTGGTAATAGGAGCCGGCGGCGATGCGCACGGTGTAGGCGGCGTAGAAGTATCCGTTGGTCGAATACTGGGGGTGGAAGGCGAGGCCGAGCAGGCCGTTTTCGTAGTTGGCGCCGTTCTCGATCGTCTCGGCGGGGCTGCGGCCGACGACGACCTGCTGGAGGTCGAGGAAGAGCTGCTTGGCCGGGGCGGCGGCGGTGACGTCGGGCACGAGTTGGATCTTGGCCATGCGCTCGCAGACGTAGAGCCGGCGGGTGTCGCCGGGCTGGGTGCTGATGCAGAGCGGCTCGCTGAAGGTGACGCCGGGCAACGCGTTCACGACCTGGTAAAAAGTCGAGGGCGGCGCGACGGGCATGGCGAGGGCGGGGTTGGTGATGCGGAGCTGGCCGGCGAAATTAATGGTGACGACGCCGTCGGCGGTGGCGCCACTGACGTTGCCCACGCGGTAGGTGAAAGTGACCGGCGCGGCGGAGGAGCCGGAGTGGGCGTAGAGGATCTTGCCGGATTTAATCGTGGCGGTGCCGAGGGCGGGCGGGACGACGATCTGGAGCGTCTCGGGGATGGGTGCGCCGGTGTCGTTGGCGAGCACGTCCACGAGGACTTTTTGCGCGGGCTGGATAAGGGCGGAGTCGGCGGTGGCGACGGGCGGGGCGAAGGTCGCGGCGGAGCCCGCCTGGTAGCTGCTGACGACCTCGGTGGCGGCGAGGGCGCGGGGGTAGAAACGCAGCTCGTTGAGCGCGAGGTTGGAGTTGGTGTCGCCGGCCCACTGGGAGCGGCCGATCCAGTTGTTCACGTCGCTGAGGTCGGTGAGGCGGTAGGCGAGGTCGGTGGAGCCTTGCAGGTCGCCGTTGCGGAACCAGCGCACGCGGCAGCCGGTGGAGCCGAAGGAGCCGGCCTGGTCCTCGACGGTGAGCACGTAGTGATACTCGGTGCCGGCGGTGGTGATGGAGGAGAGGTCGGTGTTGAGGCCGGTCTCGGTGCCGCCGTCGATCTTGGCGGCGAGGCGGTGGGAGCCGAGCACGCCGGCGACGTTGAGGGAGAGGAAGAGGTTGTCGCTGGCGACGAAAGCGCCGGGGGCGGCCGCGCTGTCGATGATCTCGCCGGTGGCGGCGCCGGTGCCGCTGGTGAGGTTGCTGTTGCCGAAGTCGAAGAGGCGTTGCCAGTTTTTGGAGGAGAGCGGGGTGACCCAGGCCTCGAAGGTGAGGCTCGGATGCTCGGAGATGAGGCCGTTGCGCAGGTCGAGGTAGGCGGAGATGGCGGCGGCGGTCTGGTTGCCGGTGGTGGTGCCGGGGAGGACGAGGGCGGTGCCGCTGAACGTCGCGCCGATGCCGCGCAGGGTGGCGGTCTCGCGGGCGGAGGTGTCGAGGAAAGTGGTGCCGGAAGCGGCGGTGCCGGCGGGGTTGTTGAAAGACCAACGGTTGCTCGGCAGCGGGGCGGGAGGGAGCGGCTCGGGCGCGCCGGCGGCGGGGTCGGGGCCGGCGGTGTAGCTGGCGAGAATCTGGCCGGGAGTGAGGGCGCGGCGGTAGATGCGGAGCTCGTCCAGGGCGAGGTTGGAGCAGGAGTCGGAGGCGTATTGGGAGCGGCCGATCCAGTTGTTCACGTCCGCGATGGCGGAGAGGTGGAAGGCGAGATCGAGGGAGTTTTGCAGCACGCCGTTGCGATACCAGCGGATCTGGCTGCCGCTCGCGCCGGAGGTGCCCACGCCGTCCTGGAGCACGAGGGTGTAGTGGTAGGCGGTGCCGGCCGTGGTGGCGGCGGTGGAGTCGGTGTAGATCGCGGCGGCGTTGTTGAGCTGGCCTTCGAGCCGGTGGGTGCCGAGGGCGGCGGCGACGTTGAGGGAGAGGACAAAGTTATCGTAGCCGGTGAAAGTGCCAGGGGCGGTCGCGCCGTCGATGATCTCGCCGGTGGCGGCACCGGCGCCGCTGGTGGTGTTGGTGCGGCCGAAATCGAAGAGGCGCTGGTAGGCCTTGGAGGAGAGCGGGGTGACCCAGGCCTCGAGGGTGATACTTGGCTGGGCGGAGATGAGGCCGTTGGGCAGATCGAGGTAGGCGGAGATGGTGGCGGCGGTCTGGTTGCCATCGGTGGTGCCGGGCAGGCGGAGGGCGGTGCCGGTG
>JBEGTN010000364.1:0-3606 GCA_041179405.1 Verrucomicrobiota bacterium | reverse complement strand
AGTTCGAGGCACATGTAGATCACGAGGGTGTTCTTGCGGAGCAGCACGCCGAAGAAGCCGATGGCGAAGAGCAGCGCGCTTAGGTAGAGGTAGGAGTTGAGGTCCACGCGTAAAAGATCGCAGCAGGCGACGGCAGCGAGGGGGAGCGATACAAAGGGGCTCATTTCACGTCCTCCAGGTTTTCAAACTTTTTGCTGAGCACAATCACACCGAGCATGGCGATAAGGAGAAGGAAACCGACGATCTGAACCGGCAGCAGGTAGGTGGTGAAAAGCAACTCGGCATAGGCGCGGAGGCTGGAGCCGCCCACGTTGGTAGTGGCAAGGACAGGCGACTCGAGGTGGCCGCGCGTCACGAAGGAGTAGAGGCCGGTGCAAAGCAGCCCGGCGGCGGCGACACCCGCGACGATGGAGGCCTTGGTGAAAGGCTTGCGGTCGCCGCCCTGCATATCGAGCAGCATGATGATGAAGAGGAACAACGCGACGACGGCGCCCGCGTAAACAAACACGGTAAGCACGGCCAGAAGGAAGGCGTCGAGCAGCACGAAGAGACCGGCGATGCCGGTCAGACAGACAAGAAGGCACAGAGCGGAGGCGACGGCGTTCTTGTTGAACACCACGCCGAGGGCGCAGGCCACCGTGAGCACGGCGAAGAGGTGGAAAAGGTAGTCGGACATGGCAGGCGAAAGGGAGGAGGTCGGAATTTTTGCCACAGAGATCACAGAGCCCGGACACAGAGGTCACTGAGGCCTGCAAGTTGGCGGCGAATTATGGGCGAAGGTGGCTGGGTTTCTAATGTCTTAATGTTCGGACTCTGTGTTCTCTGTGGGCTGCGCTCTGTGATCTCTGTGGCGAAGATCGAAAAATCTTAGTGGTGTCCGCCGTGGGCGGCGGCTTCGGCGGCGGACTTTTTCTTGTCCCACTTGTAGTGTTGATCGGGGAGCGTGCCGCCGAGTTCGTAGAGCTTGGCCTTGTCGTTGACCATCTCGGCGCGGGTGTAACCGGTCATCGAATACTGGTTTTGGAGGAAAATCGCCTCCTCGGGGCAGACTTCCTGGCAGAGGCCGCAGTAGATGCAGCGCAGCATGTCGATCTCGAAGGCCTTGGGGCGCTTTTCGACGTGGGCGTTGGGGTCGTCGTTGGCGATCTCGCCGGGGGTGATGCGGATGGCCTTGGGCGGGCAGACGAATTCGCAAAGCTGGCAGGAGACGCACTTCTCGCGACCGTGGGGGTCGTTGACGAGGGTGGGCACGCCACGATAGCCGGTCGGGATGGCGGGACGTTGCTCGGGGTATTGCAGCGTCTCGTTCGGCTTGAGCATGCGCTTGAACGTGGTCGTGAGGCCAGCGACGACGTTCGGTATGTAGGTGCGCTCCAGAAAGGACAGCGGTTTGCGTTCGACGGTGATGGTGGCCATGTCGCGGGAAAATTAAAGGTTCGGGAAGTAGAGATCCTTCACCGCGATCGCGACCGCGTAGAAGATGAGGTTGGCGATGGAGAGCGGGAGGAGTTTCTTCCAACCGAGATTCATCACTTGGTCGTAGCGGAAACGGGGTAGCGTCCAGCGCACCCACATGAAGAAGAAGATGAAGAAGCCGACCTTGAGCAGGAAGATGGTGATGCCGATTACGCCCATAAAGAGCGGCGAGGCGACGCAGGGGAGAATGCCAGCGGCGAGGTTGATCACGGCGGCGAGCGAGACCCACGGAAGCGGGTTCCAACCACCGAGGAAGAGCAGACAGAAGATGCCGGAGCCGACGATCATGTGGGCATACTCGGCGACGAAGAAGAGCGACCACTTGAAGGAGCCGTATTCGGTGTGGAAGCCGCCGACGAGGTCGGACTCGGACTCGGGCATGTCAAAGGGCTGGCGGTTGGTCTCGGCGAAGAGGGCGATAAGGAAAACGAAGGCCGAGACGGGCATCAGGAAGATATACCACATGCCACCGAGGAAGCCGGGTTGGCTCTGGGTCTGGACAACGTTGAAGAGACTGAGCGTGGCCGCGCCGCCGGGGGCGTTGACCCAGAGGAAAACCGGCAGGATGGAGAGGGTCATCGACAGCTCGTAGGAGATGAGCTGGGCGGAGGCGCGCACGCCGCCGAGGAAGGGGTATTTGGAATTGGAGGCCCAGCCGGCGAGGATGAGCGAGTAAACGCCGAGCGACGACACGGCGAAGACGGCGAGCAGGCCGACATCGGTGTTGGCGAGCATGATCGGCGCGAGTTCGCGGGTGCCGTCGGCGAGGGTTTTGAAATAGGCGCCGAAGGGGACGAAGGTGATGGTCGAGAGCGCGGGGACCATCGAGAGGATGGGCGCGAGGATGAAGTAGAACCGGTTAACGTTGCCGGGGACGGGGTCCTCTTTGAGCGTTAATTTGCCTCCGTCGGCGGTGAGCTGGAAGAGGCCGAGGTTGCGGATGATGGCGATGCCAGGAATCCAAGCGAGGAAGGGCGGGATGGTGCGGTTGGGGCCGGGGCGACCCTGAATCCACGCGGAGATCTTGCGCTCGGCCATGGAGCAGGCGGCGGCGAGCGGGAAGAGCACGAGGATCACCGCCGTGCCTTGCAGCACGAGGCGGAGCCAGAGCGGGAGGTCGAAGTAGAGGTCGAACATGTCGGAAGCGGAAATTCGGAAGTCGGAGTTTTTGCCACAGAGATCACAGAGCTCGGACACGGAGGTCACGGAGGCCGGTGAGTTGGCGGTAGGTGATGGGCGAAGGTGGTGTGGTTAAATCTGAGATTTGGAACTCTGTGTTCTCTGTGGGCTGCGCTCTGTGTCCTCTGTGACTAAATTAGACGGCGGGTTTGTGGTGGAGCGTCTCGCGCTCGATGAAGGGGAGGCCGGCCCAGGGGGTGGCGTCGAGGAGCAGGCCGGTGTCGGGGATGTTCTTGTAGAGCATCGTGGAGAGCGCGGGCACGGTGGCGGCGATGCTCGGCCAGAGGGCGTGGACTTCGCTGGAGGGCGCGGGCTTGCCGGTGGAAGCGACGAGCTTGGCGAGGACAACGAGGTCGTTGGTCGCACCCTGCGGGCCGGGGACGGCGGCGTAGAACTTTTGGATGCGGAACTGCTGGTTCACGAAGGTGCCGGCCTTCTCGAAGGTGTGCAGAGTCGGCAGGATAATCTTCGCGGCGGCGCTGGTGGCGTTGGCGTGGGTGCCGATGTAAATGACGGCGACCTTGGCGAGCTGGGCGGCGGTGAGGCCGGCGGCAAGCAGATCCTCGCCGTGGCTGATGACGACCTTGACCTCGTCGGCATCGATCTGGCGGGAGAGCTGTTTGAGCTCGGCGCAAGGGAGCTGGCTGATGAGGCCGGTGACGAGCGCGCCGCGAACGTTCGGGTTGCGGTCGGCGGAGATGAGGAGTTTGTCGCCGGTGGCGGTGCGGGCAACGAGGTGGCCCTGCGCGCCGGTGGCGGTGGCGAGTTGATTGAGGAGGAACTGCTCCTCAACCGAGGCGCGACCGGAGCCGACGATGGAGACGGCGCCGGGAGCAGATTTGATGAGGGCGGAGGCGGCGTTGACGGCAATGTCGAGAGCGGAGGGGGAGCCGTTGACCGTGATGGCGGTGAGGCGGTCGGCGGCGGCGACTTGCTTGTAGAAGAGGCGGC
>JBEGTN010000363.1:0-6406 GCA_041179405.1 Verrucomicrobiota bacterium | reverse complement strand
AAAATTACGGAATATCCGTGACTCACCCGCCAGGAGACTTGTCCGGGCGACTGGTTTCTTCTGTATCCTGTTTTATCCGTGTAATCCGCGTAATCCGCGGTCGGTTTGAACTGCCGTTTCTAGCGGCCACCCCTGGGCGCGAGACCCCGGACAAAGCGGGAAAGCAACAACTGGAAAGTTTTCAATTTTTTCAATTCACAAAATATTATCCCGTAAGAACTACCAGGTTGTTACTTGAGAGGTTCAATGCGACCGGCGGGATACGTCAGCGAAATCTCCACCGCCTCGCGCGCGGCGGAAAACTTGAAGACGTTGTCGATGATCTCGCCCAGGATTTTTTCCGGAACATGAGCCCCTGCGCCTCCGACTCAGCCTGGACGGCGGCCAGACTGCGCGCCTCGTCGTGCCGTCGCAGGCGGGTGCGCGAGCGCAAGGTCGAGCGCCGACTGGCCGTCGCCCGCCGACACGACCGCGTAGCCCTCCATTTCCAAGACTTGAACGATCTGCCCGCGCAACGGCGCATTGTCTTCGACGACCAGAATTTTTCGAGAAGCTTTCATAAGGGGGCATCCATCGGCGACAAGGTGACGGTGAAACACGTGCCTTCGCCGGACGTGGAAACAAAATCAATGGTCCCGCGATGGGCCTCCACGCAGCGCCTCACCACGGCAAGCCCGAGTCCGCTGCCCTCGATGCCGCCGACGTTGCGCGCCCGGAAAAACGCGGAGAAAAGACGCGCTTGATCCTCCGCCGGGATGCCGATGCCGTGATCGACGACGCCCAGCTCCAACCGCCCGTCGCGCGCGCTGGCGCTCAGGCCCACCGGCCTGCCCGCCTCCGAGTATTTACAGGCGTTGCCCACCAGGTTCAACACGATGTGCCGGACGAGCTGCGGATCGACAGAGGCCTGCAGCCCGGCGGGCTCGCACCGCACCTGGATGGGATGCCGGTCCTTGTCCGTCGCACCGGCCTCCCCGGCCAGCTTGCGCAGCAGTTCGCCGACGAGAAGGGACACCGGCTGGGCCTGCATCCGTCCCTCGTCCGCCTGACCGAGCAGAAGCAAATCGTCGAGAATGGTGCGCAACTGCTTCACGCCTTCGCGGACGGTGGCAAGGTTGCCAGCGATCTGCGCCTCGTTGAGCCGGGGCCAGTGGCTGTGCAGAAAATCCACGCCAAGCGACAAGGTCGCCAACGGCGTGCGCAGCTCATGGCTGGCCATCGAGACGAAATGCGCCTTCAGCTCGTTGAGCTCCTTTTCCCGCGCAAGGTTGGCGATGAGCTGTTGTTCGGCCCGCGCCTTCTTGGTGACATCGCGACAAATGCAGACCAGTCCGCCGTCGGGCAGCAACGTGAGCGAAAGTTCCTGCGGAAAGGTCGTGCCATCGCGACGTTTGGCCGTCGCGCTCCCGCGCCACGAACCGGCGGCCCCCAACTTCTGGAAAACCTGCCCCTCGATCCGGGCGATCTCGTCGGCATGGTAGATCTCGCGCCAGGTGCGGCCCAGGAGCTCCGTCTCCTGCTCGAAGCCGAACATCTCGACGTGCGCGCGGTTGAGGTGCGTGTATTCGCCGACGGCGTTCAACCGCGCGATGCCGTCGGTGGCGGCATCCACCGCGATCAGCAGCTTCTCGATCTCCGCCGCCGCCTGCCTGCGCTCGGTCACGTCGGCCAAGGTGCCGGCCGTGCCGATCGCGTTGCCTTGATCGTCCAGCGTCAGCCGCGCAAAGACCTCGATCCAGCGGAAACCTCCGCCCCGGGTCAGGTAGCGAATCTCGTGCCGACAGTAGTCTTTCTCCCGGGCGATAAGAGGGCGAAACAGCTCGGAGTTACGCGCACGATCATCGGGATGCACATAGTCGAGAAACACGCATCCAAGGCTGTCGGCCACGGCATGGCCGGTGATCTCGGTCCACGCCGGGTTGAGTAAGAGCCAGCGGCCTTCCGCGTCGGTCTGGAAAACGACCTCCTTCAGGTTGTCCACCACCAGGCGGTAGCGGGCTTCGCTTTCGCGTAGCGCACGCTCAGCGCGCTTGCTCTCGGTGATGTCGCGAAACACGCCCCGCGTGACCGAAGGGCGATCGTCCTCGAAACGCAGATTGATGCTGCCCTCGACCTGGATTTGACGTCCGGCCTTGGTGCGAAACACCGTCTCGATGCGCATCGGACTGGCCGTCCGCATGAGCTGCATGAAGATGGCGCGGCAATGCTCGTGACAGCTCGGGTCTATGACGCCGAACATATTGAGATTCTCCGCCTCCGCCTGGGTGTAGCCCAGCGTTTCGCACCACGCACGGTTGACGAAGCGGTAGCGCCCATCCGTATCGACGCTCTGGATGAGATCGTTGGCGTTTTCGAGGAAGTCCGCCAGCCCGGCCAGGCTCTCCGAGAGCTCGGCGGTGCGCCCGATCACGCGGCGTTCGAGATCCCGGTTCAGCTCGAGCAAGCGGTGCTCGAGGGACTGCCGTTCAAACACCCGCCCGACCAGCGCCCCGATCTGCCCGGAAATCTCCACCAGTCGCGCATCGGGCTCCGTGATCGCCTCGTGGAAAAACTCCAGCACGCCCACCACCTCACCGCCGCTGATGACCGGAAAGGCGAAGACCGCGCGCAGGCCGGCGGCCTCGGCCGCGACGGCCCGATGAAACCCCGACAGCGATTTCAAGTCGCGCACCCAGACCGGCCGCCCCGTCCTGGCGATGTCGCCAAAGAGACCACACGCCGGGGCGAGGCGCGACTCCGTCGTCGCCGCGCAAAATCCGGCGAAGCGCTCCGGCGTCGCGAGAGACCACACGCCGGACGAAACGAGGCACGGCGGCGCTCCCTCCGCGAGCACGAAGGCGTGGCCCACCGGGCACCCCATGAAGCGTGCCAACTCATCCACCGTCACACGGAGCACGGCCTCGACGCTCGAAGCCTGGTTGGCGGCGGCGATCAGATTAAGCAACTGCAGGCGGCGGCCTTGAAACACAAGATGGCCGGTGTCGGGGGCTGACGAGCAGTCCCGCAAAGTGGAGGGGTTGGGCGACATGGCCTTTATTCTACCGTGCGTCCCGGCCCGGCGCCAGCGCGAAGCCGGTCGCGAATCTCGGTGAGCAGTTCCTGGTCTTTCGTGAGCACGGCCGGTTGCGGCTCCTGCCTCCGCAACCGGTTGACGAACGAGACGACCGCGAACAGCACCGTGGCTATCAGCAAGAAATCAAGCAGCGCCTGGAAAAACGCCCCGTAGTTGATCGTCACCGACGAGGACGGACCGCCCAAATGAAACTTGAGCGCGGAAAAGTTCACCTCGTCCACCAGAAGCCCGATCGGCGGAGTGAGAATATCCGCGACGAAAGACGACACGATCTTGCCGAAAGCACCGCCAATCATGACGCCGACGGCAAGATCGAGCACGTTGCCTCGCTTAAGAAATGCATTGAAATCCTTCGCGAGCGAATCGTTGGGCTTCATGGACGAATTCTGAGGGGCCGACATGGGGAGAAACGAATCGACGACCGGATGGATTTATTCGGAGGGGCTGACGACGATGGCATCCAAAGGCATCCGCACCGTGGTCAAGGGGCGCTTGGGGCTTGGCAGGATCGTGAGCCGGTTGCTCACCGTCACGCGAGTCGCTGGCTGGCCTGCCAGTGACGCCTCGATGCGAAGTTCGGCAATCATACGGTTACCGGTGTCCACCGACGTGCCGGTGATCGCAAACTCCAGGCGTCCACCGGACGCCAGCTCTTCCGTGGTGCAGGAAAGCCCGGGCAACGATTGCCACTCGCCATCCGCCCCGCGCACCAGCAACCGCAAGTCGTCGATCAGTTTCCCGGCATCGCCGACCGCCACGACGGCCAAGTCGAAGCGGGCCGCCTCAGGCCCCTTGTTGATGAGAACATGGTCGAACTGAAACGTGCGCCCTCCACGTTGGATGACACGATGGGTGGCCTCGATCTCCAACAAAGGCGTATCAGACGCCGAAGCCGCCATGCTCGTGGATGGCGAACCCATGAAGGACCAGGCCACCATGCCGACGGCGATGGCCCCGGCCGAACGGCGACGGCGCTTACGCAACAGAAGCACCCCCAGCAACGCGGCGCTGCCGCACCAGACCGCCGCCATCGCCGGCTCGGGAATCGCCGCCGCGCTCACCTGGATGTTGTCCATGATGAGATTGGAGGCGGTCAAAGTGGCCGTGGCCCCGTCCAAGGTGCCTCGCAGGTAAACGTCGGGCTGAAACGCCAGTCCACCCACGCTGGTGAGATCGATGGTTTGAACCTGCATCTGAGTCACCTCGGTAGTGTCCACGAATATCGGCACGGCCAGCGCGCTGGAGAAGTCCGTATAGTTCACGTCATCCGTGCTCCACGCCCACTGAATCGAACTGAATCCATCCGTGGTCGAGCCGATGGCATAGCTCAGCACCGGCGACTCACGCCCCGCCGTGGACAACTGCAAGCGCAACGAGCCGGCGTTGTTGAGATTCGTGACCGCAAACACCAACGCGTCGCCGGCCTGGTCGCCCGACACGAGATTTTGCGACGAACCAACCGGCAGAAACATGCTGGTGCCCAGTCCGGCGGTCGTGAGCGCACCGGTGCCGTGCTCCGGCGCCAGACTTTGGTTGTTGAAGTTCCAGCCGACAACAAGCTGGGCGTGGAGCGCCGTGTTGACGCAAAGAAACCCGAAGGCGACGAATCTGAGAGAATTTAAAAGATGAGTGAACATGGCAGGGTGTGGTGAAGGGTTGGGGGTCACAGCGCGATGTGGTCGGCCAGAAACCAAAAGAGGAACAAGGCGAGAACCAGGATCAGCACGAAGAGCAGCGCATAAGGCTGATGTGCCGTATGCCGCCGAGCGGCTTGGTGATGATGTTCGTGATGGTGGTGGATTTCAGAAGACATGGGACAAGCGGAGGAGGAGGGTTTTAGTGCGGATTGAGATGAGTTTCATCGCCAACCAGACTACGCCATCGCCCGCGCCACCCCCATCGACACGACTGCCCAAATCGTCCTGGGTATTTTTATTCACCATCCGGCATTCGACCGTGGCCGCACGGGCAAGTCGCCCGAAGCAGCTCCACACGGTGGATTTATGTTAAGCCAACCCTATCCGCCTGTTTTAACCCTGCTTGCGGCTACGATCGCTTCCCTCAAACTCAGTGCCACCCTCGCGCTTCCCTGCACGACGAAAGAACCATGCCCCATAAACTCTCCGTGGTGATCCCGGTCGAGAAACGTTGAACAAAAGCCCATAAATCAACCAGTCTCGACACGCCCCCCTACCCTTCCGTTTTCGTCCCGCCTTCCCCCATGAACCGTCCCACCGCACGCGATTTCGACCAGGAACTCATCGACCTCTACGACTACTACGCCCACGGAAAAATCGACCGCCGCACCTTCCTCGAACGCGCCGCCAAATTCGCCGTCGGCGGCCTCACCGCCGCCGCCCTGCTCGATCTCCTCAGTCCCAGCTACGCCCTCGCCGCGCAAGTGCCCAAGGACGATGCCCGCGTCGTCAACGAAACCGTGAGTTACCCCTCGCCCGCCGGCCACGGCGAGCTGCACGGACTGCTCGCCCGCCCCGCCGGCTCCGCCACCGGCAAACTCCCCGTCGTCCTCGTCGTGCACGAGAACCGCGGCCTGAACCCCTACATCGAGGACGTCGCCCGCCGCGTCGCCCTGGCCGGCTTCGTCGCCTTTTCCCCCGACGCCCTGTCACCACTCGGCGGATACCCCGGCAACGACGACGACGGCCGCGCCATGCAGCAGAAACTCGACCGCGTCAAAGTCGTCGAGGACTTCGTCGCCGCCGCTCGCTTTCTCCACTCGCATCCCTCCTCCAGTGGCGCGCTCGGCGTGGTCGGCTTCTGCTTCGGAGGCGGCATCGCCAACACCCTCGCCTGGCGCTTGCCCGAGATCGTGAAGGCCGCCGTGCCCTACTACGGCGGCCAGCCGCCCGTCGAGGAAGTCCCCAAGATCAAAGGCTCGCTGCTGCTGCACTATGGCGAACTCGACGCACGGGTGAACGCTGGCTGGCCCGCCTACGAGACCGCGCTCAAGGCGGCCAAGGTCGATTACCAGGCGCATATTTATCCCGGCGTGAACCACGGTTTCCACAACGACACCACCCCGCGCTACGACCAGGCTGCGGCCGAGCTTTCCTGGTCGCGCACCCTCGCGTTTTTCCACACCAAACTCACCTGACAGCCCCAAACCCGCAGCGGATGGACAATAGTCGGGCCGGTTAGATGGATATGTTTGGTGGCGAAGACGAGAGATCACCCGCCGCGCTCGCGGCGAGCCCAGCGATCTCGCGCTCCCTCTGCTCTGGCCCAGTGGTAAAACGTAGATACCATGAGGCCGACAAGTGGGGGAAGACCCTGCAAGCTTGTCGGCGTATGAATACAAACCCTAATCCAAAA
>JBEGTN010000362.1:0-13118 GCA_041179405.1 Verrucomicrobiota bacterium | reverse complement strand
TTGAAATTGGGGCGGTTGTTATCGACGTAGTCGAGACGCAGCACGAAAGCCTTGTCCACGTTGCGCATGGTGATGTTTTCGTAGCGCACGTCCTCAACGAGGCCGCCGGCACCGCGCATGGACTTGATGCGCAGACCGATGTCGGTGCCATCAAAGGTGCAGTTGCGCACGAGCATGTGGTGAACGCCGACAGTGGTTTCCGAACCGATCGAAATGCCGTGCCCATGGCCAATCGTGTTGTCTTCAATGAGAATATTGGTGCCGCCGGATTTTATTACGATGTCGTCATCACCAGTGTCGATGTCGCAGTGGTGTATCCAGAAATTGCGACCGGGGCCGGGGTCGATGGCGTCGGTGTTCGGTGCCGAGCCGTCCCAAGGCGCGCGCACTTTTACTCGTTCGACCGTGAGATCGTCGATGCGCCGTGGCACAAAGTGAAACATCGACGAGTTGGTGAGCGTGACATCGGCCACCCGAAGGCGCGCGCAGGTGTCGATAACGATGAGATGAGGGCGGCGAAAGGTGACGCGGGCCGGCTGGCCTTCCTTGGCGGCGGCGCGCGAGGCCCGCTCGGACCACAGCCACCAGTGCTGTCCGCTGCCGTCGATCACGCCAGGGCCGGTGATCGCGACATCGTGCAGATCGCGTCCGGAAATGAGCGGATCAGGCACCCGGTAGACGGCGTCGGCGTCAGCCTGGGTTTTAAACTGCGCGGGATCGGGCAGACCGAGCGCTTCGAAGGTCTCGGGGGCCTTGATCACGGCCCCTTCGCTCAGATGAAGATCAAGGCTGGAGCAAAGCTTGAAAGGACCGGTGATGAAGACGCCACTGGGCACAGTGAGAGTGCCGCCGCCGGCTTGGTTCACCGCTTCGATTGCCCGGGCAAAGGCCGCAGTGTTGAGGGTGTGGCCGTCGCCCACCGCGCCGTAGTCAGAAAGTTCGAATTCGCGCGCCGGGATTACCGGTAAAGCCGGCCGCAACTCGGAAAGCGGAGTATCGCCGAGAGCGGATACGTGAAAAAAAACACAGCCCAAAAGGGCAAGCGCAACGCAGGACACGGGGTAAGACTTCATTGAGGTGATAAGACGCTAACTCCGAAGGAGGGTAACCGCAGCGCGCAAAATTCAGCAAACGCGAAACACCATCGGCCTTTTATCAACGATGCGCGCAACACCTCGCTTCTGGAAATGTGTGTTGATGCCCAGAAAGGAGACCAATTGCGCCTTTGGCGCACAGTTCCCTCAACCCCGCCCACTTTCCGCCTTCCGGCGACCGCAGCCATCGGTCTCGCCGGAGCATACTGCCATGTCCCACTCCCTTTTAAAAGCGCTCTCCGCCGTGTTGTTCTTCGTCGCGACCCTCGTCCGCCTCGCGGCCCAGATCGACATCACCGCCGGCTCTGCCACCTCCGGCAGCACCTACGGCCTCGCCGGTTCGGCCTACCAGCAGTCCTTCGACAGCCTGCCGTCCACCTCCGGAGCCTCCTTTACTTGGGCCAACAACTCCACCTTGCCCGGCTGGTATGCGGTGGACTCCACCGGCGCCACCAACACCGCCGCCACCACCCTAACCGGTTCGGGTAACCCCAACAACCTCGTCATCGCCTCCGTCGGCACCTCCGGCGCCACCGACCGCGCGCTCACCTACCACACTCGTCTCGCCTCCAACCCCACCCACCTTGGGCTGGCCTTTCTCAATCAATCCGGCGCTCCGCTCAACTCCTTCACCCTCGGCTTCACCGCCGAGCAATGGCGCGAGGCCACCAACGCCCGCACGATCTCGCTCAGCGTCGCCTACCGCGTCGGCGCCACCGCCGCCGACCTGCCCTCCGTCAGCGGCTGGACCACGATCTCCGGCCTCGTGTTCTCCACCCTCAACGGCTCCGGCACCGCATCCGCCACGCTCAACTCCACCGCCATCCCCGTCACTGTGCCCGCCGGCTCCACCCTCTGGCTTCGCTGGAGCTTCGCCAACGACGCCACGACCGACACCAACTCCCACGACATCCTCGCCATCGACAACGTCTCCTTCTCCGCCACCGCCGCCCCCACGGACCGCGCGCCGACCTTCGTCGCCTCACCCGCCACCCAATCCGTCGTGGTCGGCGCGGCCGTCTCCTTCAGCGCCACGGTGGACGCCTCGCCCGCCGCCACACTCCAGTGGTTCCACGGGGTCGCTTCCATCCCCGCCGCCACCAGCGCCACCTACTCGATCAACTCCGCCACCCTGGCCGACGCCGGCGACTACACGCTCGTCGCCACCAACACCCTCGGCACCGCCACCAGCGCCGTCGCCACCCTGTCCGTCCAGGCCGCGCCGGTCGCGCCCGCCATCACCACCCAGCCCGCCTCGCTGAGCGTCGCATCCGGGGCCTCCGCCACCTTCAGCGTCGCCGCCACCGGCACCGGCCCGCTTTCGTATCAATGGTTCCATGACAGCGTCCTCGTCTCCGCCGCGACCAACGCCTCCGCCACCACCGCCTCGCTCACCCTCGCCTCCGCCGCCCCCGCCGATGCCGGCGCCTACACCGTCACCATCACCAACTCCGCCGGCACCGCCACCTCCGTCCCCGCCTCGCTCACCGTGAGCGTGCCCACCGCGCCGCCGTCCATCACCACCCCGCCCGCCTCGCAAACCGTCGCCCCCGGCACCGCCGTGACTTTCAACGTAGTCGTCACCGGCACCGCGCCGTTCTCCTACCAGTGGCAAAAAGACACGCTCGATCTCCCCGGCCGCACCTCCGCGACCCTGAGCTTCGCCTCGGCCTCCACCGCCGACGCCGGCTCCTACCGCGTCGTCGTCACCAACGCCCTCGGCACCGCCACCAGCGCCGCCGCCACCCTCGCCGTCGTCGTGGTGCAGGATACCGCCGCGCTCTACGTCTCGTCCACCGGCTCCGACTCCGCGCCCGGCACCTTCGCCGCCCCCACCTCGCTCGCGCACGCCCTCACCGTCGTGCCCGCCGGAGGTGTTATCTACCTGCGCGGCGGCACCTACGTTTTCTCCGACCAGATCACCATCGCGCGCGACAACGTCGGCGGCGGCGAAGCCACCCGCAAACGCCTCTTCGCCTACACTCCCCCCGGCGGCGCGCCCGAGCTGCCGCGCATCGACTTCTCCAGCCAGCCCTACGGCACCGGCACCAACCCGCGCGGCCTCCAGATCAACGGCCACTACTGGCACGTGCGCGGCCTGGAGCTCTTCGGCTCGGCCGACAACGGCATCTACGTCGCCGGCAACCACAACATCATCGAGCGCTGCATCACCCACACCAACCGCGACACCGGCCTCCAGATCGGCCGCTACTCCTCCACCGCCGCCGACCCCGCCGAGTGGCCCGCCTACAATCTCATCCTCAACTGCGAGTCCTACGACAACTACGACATCGCCCCCGGCGGCGGCGAAAACGCCGACGGCTTCGCGTGCAAACTCACCTCCGGCCCGGGCAACGTTTTCCGCGGCTGCGTCTCCCACAACAACATCGACGACGGCTGGGACCTCTTCACCAAGACCGCCACCGGCCCCATCGGCCCCGTCGTGATCGACCAGTGCATCGCCTACAACAACGGCACCCTCACCGACGGCACCCAGAACCCCGCCGGCGACCGCAACGGCTTCAAGCTCGGCGGCGAGGACATCGCCGTCATCCACACCGTCACCCGCTCCATCGCCTTCGGCAACGGCAAGAACGGCTTCACCTGGAACAGCAACCCCGGTGCGATTCGCATGTTTCACAATCTCGCCTGGGACAACGCGCAGGGTAACTACAAGTTCGACCTGCCCGGCCCCATCTTCCTCGACAACATCTCCCTCTGGACCACCGGCTCCGGCACCAACGACCGCTACGGTGGCAACAGCGGCATCGCCACCGGCCCGTCCAACGTCTTCTGGTATGCCTCCGGCACTCCGAAGAGCCGCAACGACCAGGGCCTCCAGGTCTCCGCCGCCTCCTTCGTCACCCTCACCCCGCCCGTCGGCGGCTTCGCCCGCCGCGTGGATGGCTCCCTCGATCTGGGCAACTTCACCCGCCTCATCTCCGGCTCCCCTCTGGTCAACGCCGGCACCACCCCGCCCACCACCTACCAACCCGAGTTGGTTTACGATCTCGCCACCTACTACGAGGGCGCCGCCGACATCGGCCCGCGCGAAGTTTACCTCGCCACCGCCCCCGCCTTCGCCCTCTCCCCGCTTGGCGACTCCGTCCTGCCCGGCGCCACCGTCGTCCTGACCGCCTACGCCACCGGCACCGAGCCGCTCACCTACCAATGGTTCCGCGGCACCACCGCCGTCTCCGCCGCCACCGGCACCACCCTCGTGCTCGCGAGCGTCGATGCCACCGCCGCCGGCGACTACACCCTGCGCGCCACCAACTCCGTCGGCACCACCTCCAGCGCCGTCGCCACCGTCGCCGTCGAGGCCCCGGCCGCGCCGCTCATCACGTCGTCGCCTTCATCGCTCACCGTCTCCCTCGGCGCGGCGCTCAACTGGAGCGTCTCCGCCACCGGCACCGCGCCGCTGACGTATCAATGGTTCCACGACAACCAGCCCGTCTCCGGCGCCACCGCCGCCAGCCTGCCCATCGCCTCCGCCACCAGCGCCGACGCCGGGACTTATTACGTCGTTATCACCAACTCCTCCGGCACCGCCACCAGCGCGAGTTTCACCCTCACGGTGGACACCACCCCGCTGCCGCCCGCCATCACCACCCAGCCCGCCTCCGCCAGCGTCCTCGTCGGTGGCACGGCGAGCTTCAGCGTCATCGCCACCGGCACGCCCCCGCTCGTCTACCAGTGGCAGCGACGCGGCACCCCGTTGCCCGGCGCAACCGGCGCGACGCTCACCTTGTCGCCCGCCCAGCTCATCTACGCCTCCGATTACGAGGTCGTGGTGAGCAACGCCACCGGCTCCGTCACCAGCGCCACCGTGTCGCTCACCGTGCTCGCCGCCGCGCCCGCCACCCTCGTGAACGACCTCTTCGCCGACGCCACCCGCGCCACCCAGGCGCTCCCCGCCTCCCTCGCGTGGTGGACCTCCGCCGGAGCGAGCAACTTCACCGCCAGCACCGGCTCCGCCACCCTGATCGCCAGCTCCAGCCGCACCGTGCTCGCCCACTTCACCGCCGATCCGGCGAGCCCCGTCACGCTCGCTCCCGGCCAGACGCTCACCTTCACCGCTACCCTCCAATGGACCGGCTTTGACAACGACGCCGTGGCCGGCGCGAGCAACTTCCACGTCGCCCTGCTGCGCTCCGTCGCCAACCCCGCCGCCGTCACCGGCACCGGCTTCACCGCCGTCGGCACGCCCAACACCGCCGCGCGCGTCACCGGCGACTTCGGCAGCTCCCAGCCCACCAGCAACGTCTTCAGCCTCTACCAAGGCTACGTCGCCTTCGCCCAGGCGCGCTCCACCACGACGGCCAGCCCCGTGAGCTTCGCCCGGCGCGACCTCTCCGGCCCCTCGCTGCTCGGTGCCTCCACCGCCTACACCGCGCTCACCGCCGACGCGCCCACCGCGTCCGTCGCGCTCGCCACCGGCACCGCCTATCGCGTCACCCTCTCGGTCAGCCGCACCGGCACCGGCCTCGAACTCGCCTACGCGCTCCAGCGCGTATCCGACGGCGTCATCGTCGCCGTCGGCTCCGCGCTCGACCCCGCCGCCACCTTCACCGCCTTCGACACCTTTGCCCTCTACTTCGGCAAGGCCGCGACCACCGCCAGCTACAACCTGACCTTCACCAGCGCGACCCTCGCCCTCGCCTCCAATCCGGCGCTCGACCTCGCGACCTGGCGCTCCGGCTGGACGCTCTCCGGCGGCGCTGCCTCCGACACCGCCGACCCCGACGGCGACGGCCTGCCCAACCTGCTGGAATACGCCCTCGGCCTCTCCCCCACCCTCGCCGACGCGACGCCCGCCACGCTGCCGCAGCTCGCCGCGCCGTCCGGCGCCGCAACCTATCGCTACACCCGCTCCAAGCTCGCCACCGGCCTGAGCTACAGCGTGGAAACATCGACCGACCTCTTAACCTGGTCCGCCGCCGCGACCGCCCCGACCCTGGAAAGCGAGACGGCCGCCACCGAGACCTACACCGTCCCGCTACCGACGGGCACCCGGATCTTCGGTCGCCTCCGGGTAACGACTCAGTGATCCCAGCCTGTCCGTTTCGCTCCGTAAACAAAACCGCGTTTACCCTCCCGCACGTCTCATGCCCATCGCCACGATGACCAGCGTCGCGAGCGAGCTCAGCGCCCGCCGCTTCGAAGCCGTTTACCGCGATTACGTCTAGTATTCAGTAACACCTGATATTTCGGTTATTTTTCTAAACCTGACGGGCATCCGCCTTTTCTCTGTGACCTCTGTGTGTCTGGGCTCCGGCTCGGCTCTGTGACTAATCCGAAAATATATCATGTAACGGCACGCCCCCCTTTCAGTCCCGTTTTTTAGGCGACCCCTTTTCAGGTGCCAGACCAGTTGCCACGTGCGCGCAGCATTGCCATCGCCGGACACTTCCACATCGTTGTCCGCATGAGCATGACCATGGATCAAATGGTCGAGAAAATCCGTGCACTGCCCCACGACGTGAAAGCCGAGTTGTTGGATCGGGTATTGATGAATGATCACGGCGGGCAGACTCCCGCCCACGCCCAAGCATGGTCGGAGACAGTGCAACGGCGAATCGCAGAAATCGAGCAAGGCACCGCACGCTTGCTCCCACTGGACGAAGCCCTCGCGCAAGCCCGTCAGCGTCTTCGTCGGTAATCCGCGAAATCCATGACGAGGCGCAGGCCGAATTTTTGGCCGCGATCGACTATTATGCCGCGATCAGCGCCGACCTCGGCGAGCGTTTCTATGCCGAGATCGAGCGACTGATGAAGGAAGTTTGCGCGGCCCCGCGCCGTTTCCGGAAATACGACCCACCCGCCGACCCGCGCGCCGAACTCAACGCCCGGCGCTTCGAGACCATATATCGTGAATACGTATAACGGGTTGTATTAATGCAGATGCGCAGAGCCGTTGATTCACTGGTTCGAGGCTAGACAAGAAGCTACGGGTGCGGCACGTAAGGCCCCTGCAACTTAGTGCAAACATGATCAAATCACTCCCGCAGACCTTCCCTAAAAACTTCGTGTGGGGCTTCGCTGCTGCCGCCCCCCAAATCGAGGGTGCCGCCTTCACCGACGGCAAGGGTGAGTCCATTTGGGATCGTTACGCGAGAACCCCCGGCAAGGTCCACAACGGCGACACCCTTGACGTCGCCTGCGAGCACTACACCCGCTACGCCGAGGACTTTAAACTCATGCGCTCCCTCGGCGCGAAGAACTACCGCCTATCCCTCGCCTGGCCCCGCATCTTCCCGAACGGCGACGGCGCCGTGAACCAGAAGGGCCTCGATTTCTACCACCGCCTCTTCGACTCCATGGATAAACACGGCCTCACTCCGTGGGTCACCATGTTTCACTGGGATCTGCCCCAGTCGCTCGAAACCCGCTTCGGCGGCTGGCGCGACCGTCGCACCGCCGATGCCTTCGCAACCTACGCCGACACCATAGTCAAAACCTACGGCGACCGGGTGAAAAACTGGATCACTCTGAACGAGATCATCTGCTTCACCCGCCTGGGCTACGGCGGACACGACAAAGCACCCGGTCTTTCTTGCTCAGAACAGGTCGTCAATCAGACCTACCACACCGCCCTCCTTTGCCATGGCCACGGCGTGCGAGCCGTGCGCGAATACGGCGGTAAAGGCGCCCGCGTCGGCCTGACTGACAACTCCTCCATCTCCGTGCCTCTCACCGAGAAGCCAGCCGATATCGCCGCCGCCCGAGCCCAGTTCATTCACAACAACGCCCGCATCCTCGACCCCATCTACACCGGCGGCTACGGAGCAGCCTACCGCAAGCTCGTGGGCAAGGACGCCGCCAAGTTCGAAAAGCGCGACTTCGACCTCATCAGCCTGCCCACCGATTTTCTCGGCCTAAACATCTACACCGGCACCTTCGTGCGCGCCGGCAAAGGCGGAAAACCCGAGAAAATAGCCTTCCCTGCCTCTTTCCCCGTCGCCGATTCACCTTGGCTGAAACACGTGCCGCAGTCGCTTTACTGGGGACCGCGCCACGTCGCCGAGATCTACGGCGCGAAGGCCGTCTATATCACCGAAAACGGCTCCGGCTACGACGACATCCCGCCGGTCAAGGGCGAGGTCAACGACCTTCACCGCATGAACCTCCTCCGTTGCTACCTCGGCGAGCTTCGCCGCAGTATCTCCGACGGCGTCCCGGTGAAGGGCTACTTTCTCTGGTCCTTCATGGATAACTTCGAGTGGCAGGATGGCTACGACCGCCGCTTCGGCGTCGTCTACTGCGATTTCAAAACCCAGAAGCGCACTCCCAAGTTCAGCGCCAAGTGGTATCAAGAGGTCATGAAAACCAACACCCTCATCTGATGCGGCGACGATCGCCGCCGCCGCTTAATCTAATTCGCGTTCAAGTTGAGTTGAACGCTTAGGCAGGAGCGTGCTCACACGCGATTCGGACCTTAGGCACTGTCTTCAAGGTAGGGCGTGACCGCCGGGCACGCCGTTTCTGGGTGCGAACATCCTACTTTATTCGCGTCAGGCCCAGCGGTCCCGCCCTACCTCGGAACACTCCAATTTCAGCCATGATCTCACCTAAACATGGCGAATAATTCGCTCAACCGACCTGCATTTCTTCTGATAATAGCCCTTTGTGCCCGCTAGGCGCTGTCTTCAAATTAAACCGATGCTCCGTGAGAGGGAAATTATGCTCGGCCAAGGCGCCCGAGGCGGATGCGGGCCAACGGCCCGTGCCGCCGAGGGCAACACCGGCCCAGCTTGATTTCCCTCTCACCCGCAGGGCGCAAGCAGAGCGCCGGCTTAATTTGAAGATAGCGCCTACGGGACCGGTGTGATCACGAGACGAAGGAAGCGCCGCCCTGTCGCCGGAAGCGGATCCGTGGTCATAAAGGTCACGGTTTCCATGGCACCGGCTATGACACTGCCGGCGAGGGACACCTTGGCCGCATCACGGCTCCAGGTGAGAAGGTCGTCGGAGGCCTCGACGGCGTAGGTGACATCGGTGAGCCCGAGGGGACGGGTGAAGGTGAGCGCGCCGTGTTTGCCATCCGCACGATTTAGCGTGCCGCCGGTGGTCGGGGGGCCGTCGCCAGCCTGCGGATTGCTGCCGAGCGCGTATTCCAGAAGATTGGGCCGGCCGTCGCCGTCAGGATCGGCGAGCAAGGCGGCCTTGGCGGGATTGAGACGATCCGCCGGGGTGAAGCGTAAGGCGATCCACGACAGGACGGTGCCGTCGGCCGCCGGAGCGTCGAGCCGCATGACGGGTTGCGCGGCATTGGTCGTGTCGATCACGACATGGCGAAAAATGCCGGGCGAGAAGTCGAGCGAGCCGAGCGGATTGGCCGGATCGGGCGTGGAGGACGGCAAGAGAAGATTCAGCCCGAACACGCCTTCGAGTCCGGCGATGTCGGCGATGAGCAGATCAACGTGGTCCCAGACGAGCGTCGCGCCCTCGCGAGTCGGCACGCTCAAGCGGGCCACCTCGAGGATGGGGACGCGAAGAGCGCCGCCCACGCCGCCGATGTCGACGGCGCGTCCGGTGTAGGTGACCATGAAATCGGCGAGCGTGGCGTAGTTGGCGGGGATGAGGCCGCAGGCCTTGGCGGTGGCGAAGCTGGCGAAACTGCTGCCGGCGCCGGTGTCCAGAAGCCAGTTGCCGGTGACGGTGCCGCCGGTGTGGGTGAGCGACACGCCGCTGACGAGCGGGTTGGCGTAGTTGGACGGGAAAATCTCGCCGGCGGGAGGCGTGGTCCCCAGGAAATCATGCAACACGAGGGAGACGGTGAGCTGGGTGGACGGCTCCGCCTCGCCAGGAGCGAGCAGGTAGGTGCCGAGACCGCTCTCGGCGTTGAGCGGGTCCATGATCGGCGTCGCGTCGAGCAGGAGGCGGCGCTGGCGGATGACGGGCATACCCACGAGGTTGATCGGATCGGTAAACACGAGACCGAGGCCGCCCAAATCTCCACCGAGGTCACCGAAGATGGAGCCGAGATCAAACACCTCGCCCGCGCCGACATTGCGCCGCACCCAGAGGTTAAAGCTGCCATAGGGGACGTAGTCGGAGGTCACGCTGTAGTCCATCAGATCCACCGGACCGCTCAGCACCGAGACGCCGAAGCTACGGGAGACATCGCCCGCCTCGGTGCCGGCCACCCCGGTCTCGGTGTAAGCGCCGATGTAGTCGGCCGCCGGGGTAAACCCGAGCGAGGCCACGTCGTAGAGGCCCGATGCGTGAAGCTGACTGATGGCGATGCCCGAGGCTCCGGTGTCCACAAAGGCTTTTAAAAACACTGGCTCGACGGCGGAGGAATCCGGATTGAACCAGGTTTTGATCGCGCCCCCGGCGAGCGGATCGGTGAGCACCGCATAGAGCCGAGGGTAGTCGGAAGCGGACACGTTGATTCGCCCGTAGATGGGATCGGTGACGACGAGGTCGTAGGCTCGCAGCGGGGCGATCGCAAACAGCGCCAGCAATGGCAAAGCGAACCGGGACAGGCCTGACGTGGCGGGGGTGAGCACAGGGCGATGTAAGCCGCGTCGAAGGCGGGACGCCAGAGCGGATTGAGGGCGGGGGATGATCGGAGTGTAGCAAGGGGCGTCGCTTGCCGATGACCGCGAAAGCAGGACGGGCACCGATCCCAAAACTCGGTCGCACGCGAGGTGCGCCCCTACGACGGAACGGCATTCGGAGTCGGTCTCGCCCTACCTTCAAACTGACGGGATCAGAGCGGGCGCAGCCAGAGGTTGCGGAACTCCACCGGGTAACCTTCGAGCTGGAGGCCGATGGTGCCGGCGCGAACGGGTAAGTTGTCCACGCGGTTTTGGCGCACGCCGTTGATATATATTTCGAGGGTGTCTTTCTCGGCGTAGATGTCGCAGGCGTTCCATTCGCCGGGTGGCTTTTCGGAAACGGGCGCGAGGCGGTCGGCGCGGGTCTGGCCTTTATCCACCGGGCGGCCGGGAAGGTCGGTCAACATGCCGATGAGCTGGCCGGCGCTGCCGATCTTTTGCTGAACCTGGATGCACGCGGGCCAGACCACATCCTCACCGTGGAGGTGGACGAGCACGCCGCTGTTGCTCTTAGGCGCGGCGTCGGCGGGCCAGCGCCATTCGAGGTGGAGGCGGTAGTTGGAATAACTCGCCTCGGTGCGAAGGTAGCCGGTGACCGGGCTGTGGAAACGCAGCAGGCCGCCGGCGGCGTCCCAAGTGGTGGCAGGGTCGGCGTCAGGGTCCTTGAGCACGAGCTTCCAGCCGGTGAGGTCGGCGCCGTTCCAGAGCGTGACGCGGCCGGGCAGATCGACGGCGTCGGCGAAGCCCTCGCCGGTGACATTTTCGGTGGCGAGGAGCGGGCCGGTGAGGCCGGCGAGGTGGATGTCGCGCAGGACGGCCTGCTCGACGTTGGCGAGGGCGAGGCCTTTTTTCGCGGTGCCAGAGATGTCCACGAGGCTGAGGCCTTGGACCGGCATGGCAGGCGAGGTCTGGGTGGCGGCAACGACCGAGGCGACGTCGTGGAGGCGGATGCGGGAAAAACTCAGGTGGCGGGCGGCGGGGTAACCGGCGAGGCCCTCGACGGGGTCGTCGGCGGTGTTGGTGTTGCCCGCGCTGGTGAGGTTGAGGCGCAGGAAACCGCCGCCGTGGATGTCGAGGTCGGAGCCGGTGATGGCTTCGGTGATGCCGGCGCGGCCGACGCGGGATTTGATGTAAACGGCGTGGGTGGCGGCGGTGAGGGTGGAGTGCTCGATGGCGACATCGCGCACGCCGGCGGAGGTTTCGCTGCCGATGCCGATGCAGGCGAAGCGGCGGCAAGTCAGGGTGCAGCCGGTGATGAGGACGTTTTCGGTCGGGCGGCCAAGGCGCGCGCCGTCGAGGCCACGACCGGATTTGAGGCTGATGCAGTCGTCGCCGGTTTCGATGACGCAGTCTTCGATGCGCACGTCGCGGCAGGAATCGACGTCGATGCCGTCGCGCTGGCCGGTGATGCGAAGATTTTTGATCACGACCTTGCTGCAAAAGGTCGGGTGGGTGGCCCAGTTGTTACCCGGTTGCTCGACCGTAAAGCCTTCCCAGCGGACATCGTGGCAATCGATGAACTCGATCACGAGGGTGCCGCGCGGCGGGCGGTTGGAGGCGGCGGTGGCGGCGTTGCCGACGATGCGACCGGGGCCGACGATGGCGATGTAGTCGGAGTGGGCGGCGTGCAGGAGGGCGCGGTGGCCGGGTTGCAGGCGGCCCTCCCAGCGGATGTCGAGCAAGGGGTAATCTTCGAGGTCGGGGCTGCCGGTGATGACGCTGCCCTCGGCGAGGCGCAGGGTGGTGTCGTGGCCGAGCTGGACGCTGCCGATGAGGTAGTTTCCGGCAGGCACGAGGACCTCTCCCCCACCCTGGACCGCGCAGGCGTCGAGGGCTTTTTGGAAGGCGGCGGTATCCTTGGTCACGCCGTCACCAGTGGCGCCGAAATCGCGGACGTTCCAGGTGGCGGCGTGGGCGGCGAGCGCGCCGAGCAGGAGGCAAAACAGGAGGCGGGCGAGGCGAGGCATTTTCACGGTGCGATTTTGGCCGGAGCGGACGGATACGGGGCCAAGGGGAAACGGCGGCCGCAGTCGTGGCCGCGCAGACGCCAGTCGGCGAAGTCGAGGAGGGCGCGCCAGTCGTCGGGGGCGTATTGGTGGCTGTGCGCGGCGAAGTTGGCACCGAGTTGATCCTCGACGCCGAGCAGAGCGAACACGGGGCGCGCGCCACCGAGGGCGGCGGCGACAGCAGACGGGAGCGAGACGCCGTCGAAAGTGCCCTCGAGCGCGATGAAGGCGCGAGGGGCGACGAGGGCGATGAGGGCGTGCTGATCAAAGGGGAGGCGATCCGCGTGGCCGCGAAACTCGTGGAGGTGCGGGGAGAACCAGTTCGGGTATTTGCGCATCATCTCGTCGAGGCCCTCCTTGCCGCCGCGACCGGCTCCGCTGAAGCGGTAGGCTCCACTGCCGCCGCCGCCGGTGCCGGTGGGCGCGACGAGGGTGAAACGGGTGTCGAAGGC
>JBEGTN010000361.1:0-2788 GCA_041179405.1 Verrucomicrobiota bacterium | reverse complement strand
TGGAGCGGACCACGGAGTCGTCGGGCTCCCAAAACTTGTTGGCGATGCCGTTGACGTGGAGCTGGTCCACCCCAGCGAGACGCCAGAGTTTTTGGTAGGCGGGGAACTCCATGCCGAGCAGCGGGTGGCGGTTCAGCATACCCCAGCCGTTGCGGTGGCCGTGGATGGCGAGTTGGCCGCGGTCGCAGATCTTTTTGGCGGCGACGAGGCCGACGCTGTTGAGGCTGAGCATGGCGCAGGTGCCGCCGGAGGCGACGACCTTGTCGTAGTGGCGTTGCATGGCGTCGTGCTCGTCGCTGACGTTGAAGGCATACATCGCCTTCTTGCCGGTGCGCTGGGCGTGCTCGTTGATGACGCGCATGACGGCGTCCACCCGGGCGTCGAAGGGCGAGTGCGGCGGGTCGGCCATGAGTTCGTCGTCCTTGAGGAAGTCGATGCCGGCATCGACTAGTTCCTTCACCATCGCGGCGGTCTGGGCGGGGGTGAGACCGATGCTGGGCTTGATGATGGTGCCGATGAGCGGGCGGCCGGTGACGCCGGTGAGCGCGCGGCAACCGGGAATGCCGAAGGCCGGGCCGCGAAAGGCGGCGGCGAAGGACGGCGGCACGTCGAAGTCCACCAGCTTGAGGCCGGAGAACTGCGCGAGTTCGTAAAGGTTGCCCTGGAGAGTAGAAACGAGCGCGGCGAGGTTGGTGCCGAAATTCTCGACCGACCACGAGACGACGACCTCGGCGCGGCGGTAGGCGGCGGCGGGCGCGCGACCGGTGGGCAACGAGGGCGTGGCGACGGTATCGAGTTCGGTGATACGTTCGACGCGGGCGGCGAAACGCTCCTTCAGCTCGGCGGTCTCGCCGGGCACGGCGACGAAGGTGCCGGAGGATTGCTCGCCCGCGAGGGTGGCGGCGGCCTTGGCGACGGGCTGGGCGGTTTCGATCAGGTAGGTGGCGGTGACGCGTTCCATGTTCAGGCGAAGTTGATTTTGGGTTACGCCGATTGCCAGTCCTCGACGATGAGGCCGGGCACGCGGGCCAGCTCGGCGACGTTGTTCGTCACCAACACGGCCCCGAGTGCGAGCGCATGTCCGGCGAGCAAGGTATCGTAATGCCCGATGGGCTGCGCGTTGGGCTTTAGCGCCGTGAGGTAGGCGCGCACCCAGGCGGAACGTTCGGCGGCGGCCTCGTCAAACGGTGACAGGTCCACGAAAAAGGCGCGAAGCAAAGCGAGGCGCGCCGCCGTGCGCGCCGGATCGGGGCTGCGATGGCGGCCATACTCCAGCTCGAACCAGACCACGGCCGACAGCAGGCATTCGCGGCGACGTTCATAGAGGCGCGCGGCGAGGACAGGGTGGCTACGCCCCAGCGCGCGGCTGCAGACGTTGGTATCGAGCAGGTAGAGCGGCATGAGTTCAGGGGCGCTCTAGTTCGTGGCCGAGCGGGGGTAGGCTCAGGAGCTTTTTAAGCGCGCGATCGCGCCGGGCCAGCTCGGCGGGGTCGGCGAGGAAAAGGCCGCCGTTCATCTCGGTGACGACAAAGGCCTTGGCCTTGACCTTGAGCGAGCTGGGCAGGCGCACCGCCTGCGAGTTGCCGGCCTTGAAAACTTTGGCGGTGATGGTGCTCATGTGATTACACTGTAGTTACGCGCTCGGCGGTCAAGCAGAGGTGGCGGTGACGCGTTCCCATGGTCAGGCGAAGTTGATTTTGGCGAGGGCCTCGGGGGTGGGCTCCATGCCCGCGCCGGGGGCCTCGGGGGCGACGAAATGGCCGTCGCGAATCTGCGCGGGGTGCCGCATCCAGTCGCGCAGCCACGGGATGTATTCGAGTAGGCGGCAGGCGGGATGGGCGAAGCAGAGGTGTTGGTGAACCTGGCACATGTCGCCGACATGCGGGACGACGGGCAGGCTGTAACTGTGGGCGAGGTCGGCGACCTGCCACCACTCGGTGACCCCGGCGAGGCGCACGACATCGGGCTGCACGAAGTGGACGGCCCCGGCGTGGATAAAATCGCGGAACTGGTGGGCGAGGTAGAGCTGTTCGCCAAGGGCGATGGGCGTCTCGATGGTCTCGGCGAGGCGGCGGTGGGCCATCACGTCGTCAAAGGTGGTCGGCTCCTCGAACCAGACGATGTCGAACTCGGCCAAGCGACGGCCGAGGCGAATGGCCTCGGGCAAGGTGAGTTTGCCGTTGGCGTCGGTCATGATGCGCACGTCGGGACCGAGCGCCTCGCGCACGGCGGCGAGACGACGCAGGTCGGTCGAGAGTTCGGGGCTGCCGACCTTCATCTTCACCGCGCGGTAGCCCTCGACCTCGACCATGCGCTTGCAATCGGAGACGAGAGTTTCAAGTGGCCAGTTGAGCCAGCCGCCGTCGGTGTTGTAGGCCTCGACCTTTTTGGCGGCGGAGCCACCGAGGAGTTTCCAGAGCGGCAGGCCGGCGGCCTTGGCCTTCAAATCCCAGAGCGCGATGTCGATGGCGCCGAGCGCGAGGTGGGTGACACCGCTGCGACCGACCCATTGAATGGGCGAGTGTTTGTGGAGTTTTTCCCAGAGAGCGCGGACCTCGCGCGGGTCTTCGCCGAGCAGGAGCGGGCCGTAGCTGTGGAGGGCGCAGTCCACGATCAGGCGGTCGGTCGGCAGGTGGGCGTGGGTGCCGGAAAAGCCGTGGCCGACGAGACCGTTGTCCGCGTGGATCGCCACGCCCGGAGCGCCCCAGTGGGTGATGCTATGGGTGCTGTCCGCGATGCCGCCGCGCGTGACGGGGGCGTGCAGGATGATGGGCGTGAGACCGGTGAT
>JBEGTN010000360.1:0-5482 GCA_041179405.1 Verrucomicrobiota bacterium | reverse complement strand
GCGGGTCTTCGTCGTGGGACATGGGGCGATTGATAAGCTTGCATGCACACCAAGCAAGACGCCATGCGCGAGCGCAGGGTTACGTTGCCCGATCCTTTTCCAGCGTGACCATGCGACGTCTTGACTAGTCTCGATCCAGGGATTTGCTAGACGAACTTTAATGAACCACTCTGTTACGGCGCTTCGACTTAGCTAGACGCACGATCCCCAAAGACCGCGCAGCGGTCAATCGTGCGTCCGTCAACGCCCTGGTTCCGTTCCCCGCCCGAGTGCCGCATTGCAGGCCCGGGGGAAACTTTTCACCCTCCACTTTAAGTCAGTCTTTTTCTGCTTCCGTCCATGTCCTTTTCACCTTCCGCCAAGTATCGCCCCTTCCCGCCCGTGGCCCTGCCCGACCGCCAGTGGCCCGACCGGGTGCACACCCACGCCCCCATCTGGTGCTCCGTCGATCTCCGCGACGGCAACCAAGCCCTCGCCCAGCCCATGAACGTGGAGGAAAAACTCGAATATTTCGAACTGCTCGTCGCGACCGGCTTCAAGCAAATCGAGATCGGCTTCCCCTCCGCCTCGCAGATCGAGTTCGATTTCTGCCGCCGCCTGATCGAGGAAAACCGCGTCCCTGCCGATGTCTCGCTCCAGATCCTGTGCCAATGCCGCGAGGACTTGATCGTGCGTTCGCTCGAAGCCCTGCGCGGCGCGAAGAACATCATCTTCCATCTCTACAACTCGACCTCGCCCAAGCAGCGCGAATACGTCTTCGGCGCCTCGCGCGACGACATCAAGGCCATCGCCGTGCGCGGCATCAGTTGGCTGAAGCAACACATGGTCCCGCTCGTCGCTGCAGGCTCGCGTATCCGCCTGGAATACTCCCCCGAGAGCTTCACCAGCACCGAGCTGGATTTTGCCTTGGAGATTTGCGAAGCCGTGACCGACGTCTGGCAACCCACCGCCGCCAACAAGATCATCCTCAACCTGCCCGCCACGGTCGAATACGCCACGCCCAACGTCCACGCCGACCAGATCGAGTGGATGTGCCGCCACCTCACGCGCCGCGCGCTGACCGAGGTTTCCCTGCACACCCATAACGACCGCGGCACCGGCGTCGCCGCCACCGAGCTGGCCTTGCTGGCCGGCGCGGACCGCGTCGAGGGCACGCTCTTCGGCAACGGCGAGCGCACCGGCAACCTCGACATCGTCACCGTCGCGCTGAACCTCCACACCCACGGCATCGAGACCGGGCTGGATTTCTCCAACCTCACGCACATCCGCGAGGTTTACGAACGCACCACCCGCATGGAAGTGCCGCCCCGCCAGCCCTACGCCGGCGACCTCGTGTTCACCGCCTTCAGCGGCTCGCATCAGGACGCCATCAAGAAATCCTGGCCCCACCAAAAACCCGGCCATCCGTGGGATGTCATCTACATCCCCATCGACCCGGCCGACATCGGGCGCACCTACAAGGCCATCATCCGCATCAACTCCCAGTCCGGCAAAGGCGGCGTCGCCTACATCCTCGAGACCGAGTTCGGCTACCAGTTGCCCAAGCTCATGCACAAGGAGATCGGCAAGGTCGTCAACGACCTCGCCGACCGCAGCGGCACCGAGCTCTCCCCCGCCGAGATCCACGCCGCCTTCCAACAGGAATACATCGAGCGCGCCGCCCCCGCCCTGGTCTTGCGCGAGTTCCGCACCACCGAGCGGATCGCTCAGGTCACCTGCGAGGCCGCGCTGATCGTCCGCAACGAATCCGTGCGCCTCGCCGGCACCGGCAACGGCCCGATCGACGCCTTCGTGCGCGGTCTCGCCGCCACCGGTCGCGTCCCTGCCTTCGATGTGCAAAGCTACAACGAGCACTCCCTTGGCAGCGGTGCCGAGGCCCGCGCGGTGAGCTACATCCAAATCAAGCTCGCCGACGGTCGCGCCCTGTTCGGCGCCGGCGTCGATACCAACATCGAGGTCGCCTCCATCCGCGCCATCGTAAGCGCCCTTAATCGCGCGTTGGCGTAAATCATTAAAATCCACATTTGGTTATACTTACATTACTAATACGTCGAATATCATTTCCCGCTTGCCAGACCAGACCAGACTTGGTCTGGTCTGGTTCGTGAAAACGATCAACATTCAGGCAGCAAAGACACATCTTTCGCGCTTGGTTGACCAAGCCGCCGCCGGCGAAGAGATCGTGTTGGCCAAAGCCGGCAAGCCGCTCGTTCGTCTCGTGCCCTACGCCCCCGCCCGCGCCGCCCGCGTCGGCGGGCAGCTCGCGGGCAGCATCTGGACCGCGCCCGATTGCTGGGCCCCGGACGAGGATGTATTCGCCGCCTCCATCGACGCCCCCTTGGTCCAGCCCACTCGTGCCTTTTACCCGACTCCATCCGACGAAAGCGCCGAGGGCCAGTTCGCCGCCGAGCCCCCTCCCCCGCCCTACAAGGCCTGAGCCATGCGCCTCCTCGCCGATTCCCATGTGTTGATCTGGTGGGTCGATAATCCCGCCCAGCTCACCCCTGCCGCCCGGGCCGCCATCGCCGACCCGGAAAACGAGGTGTTCATGAGCGCCGCCTCCCTCTGGGAAATCGGCCTCAAGGTCGCCAAGGGGAAACTGCGCGTGCCCGCCAACTTCGCCCAGGTGCTGCGCACCGGCGGTTTCGCTGATCTGCCCGTCCACGCCCGCCACGCCGAGCGCGCCATCGGCCTGCCCGCCGTGCATGGCGATCCCTTCGACCGTATGCTGGTCGCCCAGGCGATCGAGGAGGGCCTCACCCTCGTCTCGTGCGACCAGTGGATCGCCGCCTACGGCGTGCGACAGATCGTGGCGTAGTTTAAAATCAACTACCGGTTGCCCCGCCCCGCCACCGGACGCGTCCTCACGCCCGGTCCAGGCGGCGGAACAGCCACAGCCCCGCCACCGCGAAGGCCAGCGGCGGCAGCCATACCCAATACTCCGGCCGCAGGTCCGGGCGGCGTTGCAGCAGCCCCGTCAGCGCGGACATGAAATAGTAGAGCAACACCAGCCCGACCGCGATGCCGAGGTTGGCCGAGGTTTCCTTGCGCGACACCTTGATGCCCAGCGGCACCGCCACCATCGCCATCGCCAGCACCGCCAGCGAGGACGCCGCTTTGTCGTTCAGTGTTATCCGCACTTTCGTGAGCTCGGCACGCTCGGCGGGCTCCAGGCTGGCGCCTTTCTCCTCCAGTTCCGTGCGCCTCTCCAGCAACTGCGGCAAGGTTAGCCAGGCCGTCTTGCTGCCCAGCTTCATCTGCTTGAAAACGCCGTCGAGTTTCAGCTCCAAGGTCATCGAGTCGGAGTTACCGATCGGCTGCGGTTTGGAGAAATTCTCCGGGTCTTTGGCATCGCGCGGCTCGCCGCTCACCTCGCGCAGCGTCACCACCAGTTGATTATCCGCCTCGCGGAAATCCACGCTCCCGCTGCGCGCCCTGGCCATGCCGCGCACGCGTTGCTGCGAATCCAACTCCCACAACCAAAAATCCTTCAACTCCGAACCCTTTCGCTCTCCGACATAAACAATGAAGCCCGGAAAATCCCGCACGAAGGTCCTCGGCACGAGGAAGTTGATCGGGTTGGCCCGCACCGCCTGCACGAGCATCTGCCTTTGCAGTGAACGCGTCACCGGCATCACGTAAAAATTCAATATCAAGGCCGTCAGCACCGCCCCGCCCGCAAGCACCCAAATCGGTCGCGCCACATACCCTAGACTCAGTCCCGCCGCGCGCATGGCGGTGATTTCCTGCTGGCTCGACATCCGCCCCAGCACCAGGAGCACCCCCGTCAGCATGCCGATGGGCAGAGCGTAAACCGCCACGAAAGGCACCAAAAGCATCGCGAGCTCCGCCGCCGTGAGCGCGTCGATCTGCCCCGCGATCACATATCCCAGCAGATCTCGCAGCGCCGTGCCCAGCATGAGCACAAAGGTGAACAGCCCCACCGCCGCGAGGCAGGCGCCGAGCACGCTGGCGAAGATGTGACGGTGAAGAATTCCCATATTACCCAGTATTGCCTTAAGTCCGCCGCAAGCGACCCTCTTTCCAAGCATGAAGTTCACGCCCGCCAAACCGCCGCTCACCGGCGAGACCCTCGAAACCCTCACCGCCCGCCTCGTCGAGCGCGGCGAGCCGACCTTCCGCGCCCGTCAAATCCTCGACTGGCTCTACAAAAAACGCGCCCGCTCTTGGGACGAGATGACCAACCTCCCCAAGGCTCTCCGCGCCTGGCTCGCCGAGACTTTCGAGCTCCTGCCCGCCGCGCTCATCCTGGGCAAAAAATCCCTCGACGTCACCGACAAACTCCTGCTTGAGCTCGGCGACCGCTCCCTCATCGAGACCGTCATCATCCGCGCCCCGCAAGAGGGCGTGGGCCTGGAAAACTCCCGCAAAACCATCTGTATCTCCACCCAGGTCGGCTGCGCGATGGGCTGCAAATTCTGCGCCTCCGGCCTCATGGGCCTGAAGCGCGACCTCGACGCCGGCGAGATCGTCGCCCAGCTCCTCCAAGTCTGCTACCGCGAGGATGCCCACGACCCGCGCGCCCACGCCGGCCTCGCCACCTTCGACAACATCGTCGTCATGGGCATGGGCGAGCCGCTCGCCAACTACGAGGCGCTCATCCTCGCCCTCACCATCGTCAACGCCGATTGGGGCCTCGGTGTCGGCGCTCGCCGCATCACCCTCTCGACCAGCGGCCTCGTCCCCAAAATTCTCCGCCTCGCCGACGAGCCCCTCGGCTTCCGCCTCGCCATCTCCCTCCACGGCGCGACCAACGAGGTGCGCGAGCAGATCATGCCCGTGAACAAGGCCTTCCCCCTCGAAAAACTCCTGCCCGCCATCCAGACTTTTTCCGAAAAACACGGACGCATGATCACCCTCGAGTTCATCCTCATCGAGGACGTCAACGACTCCTTCGACCAGGCCGAGAAACTGCGCGACATCGCCATCGACCTCCACGCGCACGTGAACCTCATCCCCTACAACACCGTCGAAGGCCTGCCCTGGAAACGCCCGTCGAACAACCGCCTCGAGCGTTTCGCCGACGTGCTCCGCGCCGCGCGCATATCCGTGACGCTGCGCCGCGAAAAAGGCCACGACATCGACGCCGCCTGCGGCCAGCTCCGCCTCAAAACCGAGAAAGACCGCGAGCTCGCCCTCGTGTAAAACAAGGACCGTGGCGGTCGTTTTCAGCGCAACTTCGAGTCGTTTCTGCTTCAAGTAGAAACCAGCAAAGCACGGCACAGTCCCCATTGGAGTTCCCTCCATTTACAACCGCCAACAACCCCATGAACCCCAAGGTCGTCCCTCATTCGGCGCCGCTCCAAGATCGAAGTTTCAACGCACGGACCCTGCTGCTGGCTGGAACCCTCGGTTTATTGATCGTCCCTATTCTTTGGAGTCGTGCGCAAGCTCCCGAGACGAAGATCACGTTCGCCCTTTGGGCACTGGTGGCGCTTTCCGCCATCGCAAATATCGTTGT